>CBFHLF010000027.1:0-17801 GCA_965656555.1 uncultured Acidiluteibacter sp.
TAAGAACCATTTTCCAATTGGTTTAACCTTCAATTAGCTACGGCCACTTTTCCGAAAGCTCACACTAGCCTTCAAAGTCACAAGTAAAATTACTCCAAGAAAGCAATTTTAATTCTAGCTCTACTCCCCTTGCAATTTTCTAAAATCAGAACCAGAAGGATTTTGGAATACCTGTAAGTCAAATTGAGGAACAACTGAAAGCAAGTGATCCATAATGTCTGACTGCACCGCCTCGTAATTTTCCCATGCAATATCGCTAGAGAAGCAGTAAATCTGAATGGGTACACCCTTTTCATTGGGCTCCAATTGTCGCACAATAATTGTTTGTGCTTTATCAACCTTTGGATGCCGCTCTATATAACGCTTCGCATAGGCCCTGAATGTTCCCAAATTGGTCATTCTTCTACCATTTGAAACTTGAGAAGTGTCGATTTTATGTTCTTTATTGTAATTAGCGATTTCTACCTCTTTATCAGCAACATACTGGCTGATGATGTGAATATTTTTGAATCGATCAATCATTTCAGGTGTAGAAAATCGAACAGAACCGATATTGATATAAATGGAGCGTGCTATTCGTCTAGCACCCGTCTCCTCCATACCTCTCCAGTTTTTAAATGAATCAGAAATGAAGGAGTAAGTTGGAACTGTGCTAATTGTTTTATCCCAATTTTTAACTTTTACGGTGGTGAGGTTGATTTCCAACACATCTCCATCTGCACCATACTTATCCATTTGCACCCAATCCCCTACTCGAATCATATCATTGGCAGACAATTGAATAGAGGCAATAAAACCTAAAATAGTATCCTTAAATACAAATAGGATAACAGCAGTCATTGCCCCAAAAGCACTAAAGAAATAAATGGGTGATTTACTAACTAGAACAGATAGGATAAGAACACCAGCAATTATACCAATGACTATTTTGGTCAACTGAAAGTAACTTTCCAATGGCTTATCTTTAAAAAGATCCATTCTGGAAAGGATGAGTTGTGCAGAGTTAAGGAATCGATTTACCATGATGAGCACCACCATAATAAGGTAAACATCATTGGCTCTAATGACATAATCGACAAAAGTTGGGAACTCCTTAAAAAACAGTGGAACGAGTACCTCAATTAATAATACTGGTGCTAAATGAGCTACTGCGGCAAAAAACTTTTTCTCAACCAAGATATCATCCCATTCTGTTTTACTCTTGCGGGCCAAGGTAGTAATCACTCGAACCATAGAGATTCTAGCAATCCTGTCGGCAATCATGCAGAAAATAACTAACAACAGGCCTAAAATAATCAAGTTTAGCCATCCAGCAGTGCTCTCGGTCAATCCTAATTCAATGAGTTTTTGCGTAAAAAAGTGTGTGCTTTCTTCCAATTTCATGGGATGATTATTTTTTCGTTTTTCGTTGAGACTTTCTCACAGGATCTTCATGAAAAAAATACCTCAAGTCAAGTGTGAGGTAGCTTCCATCTAGATTAAATGCAGCAAATGCATCGTAGCCGCCGATATTATTAATGTTTGATCGATAGTAGCCGACCTCTGTTGATGTGAAATCTGTAAATGGCTGATGGTAAGAAGCGCCTAAATAAAAATATCCTTTATCATAGGTTCTATATTCAAACCCTACATTGGCAAGCATACTCGGTATTAGCCACTGTGTTCGATAAGAAAAGTGGCGAAAGTATTCACCTGTAGTTTGCCAATCAGAGGGCAAAAATGAAACCGAACCACCAAACGCTGCATTCATAAACATCTCCTCCCCAAGCTGCACATATAGAAGTGCTAAAATTGGAATATCGTAGGTTACAAACTTAATGTCTGTATTTCCTTTAAAATCAGCATCCTGAATTGATAAATCAAATTTTCTACTAGTGAGATTGATCCCTGACTCAATAGAAAACATTTTAGTAAAACCATGACGAGCAACCATACCAAAACTAAACCCTGACCGAGGAGTTAAGGTAAAATTGATATCGTTATCCAGAATCGTTTCTTCTGAAGCACCGATAAAACTTAAAGGAATCACTGGCTTTAGTTGTACACCAAAAGTGGTTACATTCTGCTGAGCAAACGAAGTAATCGCCCCGAAACATAAAATAAGGAAGAGTAAATGCTTTTGCATAAGTCAAAATTAAGATAAATAACGTCAAAAAAGGACCTCTATTTCATCGATACATATGCCCCCATAAATGCAAGAAAGACAGCAGTTAGGGTCACAATAAGCAATAAATACTTAAAAAATGGTTCGGTAATAAATGGTTTTCGAAAGTGTCCATACGTTAAGTAATTTAGTCGTTTGGCCTCCTTATAGTCTGACTTCATCACTCCAAAATAGATTCGTTTATCGCCTTCTTCGTCCACCTGACGTTCATATTTAATTTTGTGCTCATTTAGTTGTAACTGAAAGTGAGTAGCATGTTCCGCATCTTTAAAATGAAAAACCATTTTATTGCGATTTGTTGGATGATCCTGAAAGTTAATGTGGGTAAGCATACTACTCTATTCTTAATTTTTTTCCGACACGTAAAATTGCATTGCGTCGTATTCCATTTAATTCACATAAGCGGTCTACACTCGTACCATACTGTGAAGCAATTTTAACAAGAAAGTCCCCTCGTTTAACGGTATAGAAGTTCAGCCCCGCAGGGAAGCTGGTGAAGCCGTCCCATCTATTCTTGGTTAATACAATGGAGTCACTCATCAAACGGTTATTATTAAAATCGATAAATGATCTTGGATTAAGTGATCGGCCTTTAAACCGGGTTTCAAAGTGCAAATGACTTCCTGTAGACCTCCCAGAACTACCGCCTAGCCCAACTATCTGACCCGCTTCTACCACATCACCTGCTTTTACTTTAAATCGATGAAGGTGCGCATATAACGTCTCCAATCCATTGTAATGCCGCACGATAACTACTCTGCCATATGAAGGGTGATGCCTAGCAACCCTTACCATTCCATCAAATGCTGCGTAAACTGGATCCCACACCTGCAGGTCGATATCAATACCGTGATGACTTCTCCCATCTCTCCATCCATAGTTAGAGGTTATCAACCCTTTTAACGGAGGGTGAAACGAGCAGTTATTCACTTTATCTTGTAGAACAAGGGTGAGGCGGCTATCTTCTGCTTCTACCATGGGATGAATCTTATAATTATCCCAATCTTCGTAGTAAGAATTGGAGGGATACTCAGAGTCATCGTAAAAACCAGATAATAATATAGGCGTTTCTTCTTCCCAAGCAATTTCTCCCACAATAGCCGTCAATTCCTTAACGATTCCCTCAGGAAGCTCTTTTAAATCCAACAATGAGTCTATTAAGTTGATCACCTCAGCTCCTGACAAATCTCTTAAATTACTAGAAATAGAAGCATCAGTATTAATTACCAGTGCCTTTAAGGTATCGTGAGGTTCCTCATAGGCCTTAGAGCTCAAGCTCGTGAAAAGCAAGATCATGATTGGTAGTATGTATAAAATAATCCTACGTATCAACTTAGATAAGTTTTTGGCAATAAGGAGCCTACAAGCTATTACTTGTTGCGACAATGTGCAAAGTTACGGATTTATGCTATAAAGAGTTGATTCATTGATAAGGCGATTGTAATTATGAAAATTGCTTTTTTTGATTGCCTATTTGTAAATTCCGGAAGTTGGGCTATCTTCGTTGAAATCATTTAAAACACCGCCATGAAAATTCTAAAACGCATTCTGAGTGTGCTTGTCATCTTTATTGCTCTATTACTTATTGCGACCTTTTTTACACCTAAATCGCTGAACGTAGAAAAGGAGATAATGATCAATCGAGCCACAGATGAAGTATATACAGAAGTTATCGATTTTAAAAATTGGACGGAATGGTCCTACTGGTTCCAGATGGACCCGGCAATGACAAATACCTATTCGGAAGAAATGGGTCAAGTGGGATCATTTAATGAGTGGAAAAGTGAGCATAAGTATGTAGGAGATGGAAAACAGACCATAGTGGAGGTGACACCACAAGAGTTTATAAAAATGAAGATGGAGTTTGGCAATATGGAAGGAAATGATTTTGCCTTATGGAAATTTGAAACCAACGCAGATGGTTCTACTCAAGTCACATGGTCATTTGAAGGCCAAGAGATGCCTTTTCAGTACCGTTTGCTAAGCGCTGTTTTTATGAAAGGAATGATTGAAGAGTCTTACGAAACTAGCTTGCAAAACCTCAAAAACTATATTGAAAACAAACCGGCTCCCAAAGCGGTAGTAATGCCAAGTAATGTATCCATTGTGACCACTGAAGCTGAAATGATTCTTTCGATAATTGACTCAACGGATGCCAACAGCATTAGCGATAAATTAGCCGAACTATACAAGGACATTATGGTTTTTGCAGCCATCAGTGGTATGAATCAAAGTGGAGCTCCACTTGCCTATTATCACCAATATTCTCGAGAAAAAGTGGTATTAGAAGCAGCTATTCCGGTTGAAGGGAATTTATCTGCTGATGGAAGAATCTTGCTTAAAGAGAAACCTTCTGAAAAAGTGGTAAAAGGTATATTTATGGGCGAGTATAGCCAAACTGAAGAGATGCACATTAGTATTGGCAACTACATCGAACAGGCTAATCTAGTCATGGCAGGCTCTCCTTACGAAGTCTATATCACCGACCCAACCACAGAGGCAGATACGACTAAATGGAAAACGGAGGTTTACTATCCAATCAATTAAACCACTATTATATTTCCGCCACAGGCCCATTACGATCAAAAGTAATGGGCATTTTTTTGCTTATCTTTAGTGAAAAAGAAAAGATGAAACCATTTTTGCTTCCACTGATTTTACTGGCCGCATTGGGCTGCTCAAGCCAAAAAGCAGAAGAAAATGACAACCACAAGCCGCGGGATGCCTACCAACCTTCGAAAGCATTTTCTGACTATTGGTACGCAGGGTTGGCAGAGCTAAATCACTACCATTTGTCTCAAGCTCGTTATGGTGAATTAAGGGAGGGCGATGCTATTTTGGTTTTTGTAACGGAAGATTTCTTGACCAAAAAGCAGGTAAAGAATGAAGGAAGCGATAGCAAAAATACTACGACGGTTCTCAAAACTAATTACCTCAAAAAGTTTAACACGGGCATTTATGATTACAGCATCATGTCATCCATTTTTACGCCGATAGATAAAAACAATTACCCGCGCACCTTTAAGGTTTCTACCTCTACGCAAGAATGGTGTGGTCAAACTTTTCTACAGTTAAACCAATCTAAAAATAGGTATAATTATGCCGGCTACTCCTATTTTATGAGCGAAGGAGATGACAAGGGCGCAGTTGAAAATGTACTCTTAGAAGATGAATTGTTTAACCGGATTAGAATGGACTACACGGCAATTCCAACAGGTGAAGTGCGCTTATTACCGGCGACGCAATGGATGCGATTAACCCATAAAAAACTTAAACCATACCGCGCAACGATATCTCTTAATGAAATTGATGAAAACAAAAAGGCCATTGAATTGGACTACACGGATATTGATCGAAAGGTGTCCATTGAGTTTGAAAAAACGAGTCCATTTAGGATCCTATCATGGAGCGAAACAGCGATGAGTGGCTATGGAGATGCGGCTAAAATGTTGACCACTGTTGCCACATTGGACACGACAATTCTATCTCCTTACTGGAATAAAAACAGTGTTTCTGACGAATATTTAAGAAAAACTATGGGGTTAGCTGAATAACCCCATAGTCTATTTATTTTTCAGGTGTCTCTCGACTAAGATCATTGGCAAGCTTTAATATCGTTTGCTTCAATTCCTCATTTTTCATTTTCATAGTATCGAGCTGCGCTTGATAAGACGCCACCCTTCCACTCATGTCGGACACTTCTTGCATTTTGTCTTCAATTTCTACATTCAATTCATCAACCTTTGATTTCTGATAAAAGGAGTAACCTGCAAGGCCAAGTGCTACTACAAGAAGTGTTATGGATAAATATTTCATCGTGTTTAAGAATTAATTTCGATTAAGATACTTAAAATTTCTTGTGCTGCCGCTGACAGTTTTGTTCCAGGACCAAAAATACCTGCTACACCTTTATCCCATAAAAAGTCGTAATCCTGCTGAGGAATAACTCCACCAACAATTACCAGGATATCTTCCCGACCTAACTTTTTCAATTCTTCCATTACCTGAGGAACAAGTGTTTTATGACCTGCCGCAAGTGAAGAAATTCCGAGTAAATGCACATCGTTCTCTACTGCTTGCTTAGCAGCCTCTGCCGGCGTTTGAAATAATGGCCCAATATCAACATCAAAGCCAATGTCTGCAAATGAAGTAGCAATCACCTTAGCCCCTCTATCATGCCCATCTTGACCCATTTTTGCCACCATAATCCGTGGACGACGTCCACCAATTTCAGCAAATTGATCAGCCAATTGCTGTGCTTTAATAAAATCTTTATCTTCCATAGCTTCTGCAGAATAAACACCAGAAATAGAACTTATTTTTGCTTTGTACCTTCCAAACACTTCTTCTAAAGCTGAAGATATTTCACCGAGTGTTGCCCTTTCTCTTGCGGCATCTACCGCCAAAGCGAGCAAGTTCCCTTCACCACTTTTGGCAGCAGCAGTCAGTGCAGCTAGTCCGGTTTTTACCTTTTCAGAATTTCGTTCTGCTTTCAGCTTTTTCAGTCCGGCCAACTGTCCCAATCGCACTTTCGTGTTGTCAATATCTAATATTTCAATGGGTTCTTCTTGCTCCGGCGGATACTTATTCACTCCCACGATGGTTTCTTTGCCTGCATCTATTCTTGCCTGACGTTTGGCGGCAGCCTCTTCTATTCGTTGTTTCGGCAAACCCTCTTCTATTGCTTTCGCCATTCCACCAAGTGATTCTACTTCTTGAATCAGCTCCCAAGCGCGCTCCATCAAATCGTTGGTCAGTTTCTCTACATAATAAGAGCCCGCCCATGGATCTACACTTTTAGTAATGTCAGTTTCTTCTTGTATAAACAGCTGGGTGTTCCTTGCAATCCGAGCAGAGAAGTCAGTCGGCAATGCGATAGCTTCATCCAATGCATTGGTATGTAAAGATTGTGTTCCACCAAGTGCTGCAGCCATTGCTTCGATACAAGTACGCGCTACGTTATTAAATGGGTCTTGTTCTGTTAAGCTCCAGCCAGAAGTTTGACAATGCGTTCGAAGCGCCATAGACTTGGCGCTCTTAGGTTTAAATTCTTTTACCAATTTAGCCCAAAGCATTCTACCTGCTCTCATTTTTGCAATTTCCATGAAATGATTCATACCAATCGCCCAAAAGAAAGACAGTCGAGGCGCAAAAGAATCAATATCCATTCCCGCTTTTATTCCAGCTCGAAGGTACTCCAAACCATCTGCGAGCGTGTATGCCAATTCAATATCAGCCGTAGCTCCTGCTTCTTGCATGTGATAGCCGGATATACTAATGGAATTGAACTTTGGCATTTTATTGGCCGTAAATTCAAATATATCGGCGATAATTTTCATGGAAGGCATCGGCGGATAGATATACGTATTCCGAACCATGAATTCTTTTAATATGTCATTCTGAATTGTTCCGGACAACTGCTCTAATGATACACCTTGCTCCTCAGCCGCAACAATATAAAAAGCAAGGATTGGGAGCACTGCACCATTCATCGTCATGGAAACCGACATTTTATCCAATGGAATGCCATCAAACAGCACCTTCATATCTTCCACACTGTCGATGGCTACACCTGCTTTACCGACGTCGCCTACTACCCGCTCATGGTCCGAATCGTACCCTCGATGAGTAGCTAAATCAAAGGCTACTGATAACCCTTTCTGACCTGCAGCCAAATTACGACGATAAAAAGCATTGGACTCCTCCGCGGTAGAAAAACCTGCATATTGTCTAACTGTCCACGGTCGCATGACATACATAGTTGAATAAGGCCCTCGTGTAAAAGGTGGCAAACCTGCTGCAAAATCTAAATGTTTAAGATCAACAATGTCTCCTGGTTTATATACAGGAGCTAGTGGAATTTTTTCTAGTGTATTTAAAGCAGGGCGATTACTATTTAGCTGATTTTGTTCGAATTGATCAACTAGATTTTTATAGGTTACATTAGCAAACTTGTTCTTCATAACTTTTCCTCCTCTTCTTCAAATAATGTACTCCAACGCAATTGGTTGATTGCTTTATAATCCGTTCCCTTAACCTCCGCCAAATCCTTCAATTCTTCTGAAGAAATTGCAGCTGCTTGGTATTTATTTACCCCAACCAATATTTTAGACGATTTTTTCAGCTCATCTAATGTTTTTGCCGCTTGCTGTTGAATTCTATCTTGAAATATGTTTTGGCTAAGCGAAAGCGTATATCCTCCTACAGCCTCTATCTCTTGAAAAAGCTCCCACGATTTTTGCGCGAGTTGATCGCTCAACTGTTCGATGTAGTAGGCACCACCTGCAGCGTCCATCACTTTTCCCATATTGGCTTCCTCCTGCAGCACAATTTGAATATTGCGTGCTATTCGATCAGCAAAAGCAGACCGATTTGCAAAGGCGATATCATGCGGAAGAACCGTAATTCGAGAACAACCACCTACAGCAGCCGACATAGCAGCGGTAGTTGCTCGAAGTAGATTTGTATAGCTATCTCTATGGGCATAGGTGATTGCTGCGGTTATTCCTGAAATTACCGGCAAATTTTGAACATCATATGCTTGAAACATCGCTGTAGATAAAAATCGAAATGCACGAACTTTTGCGATTTCCGCAAAATAAGAAGTACCGAATGCAAATTTAAACCCCAGTTGGTTAATGATTGTCTTAGCTTCTATTCCTTTAGCAGATAAACGATCAATGTATTCGTTGGCTTGGGCCAATGCAAAAGCAATTTCTTGCGATTCATTTCCACCTGCATTTTTTACAACAGTTGCATCCACTTCAATCAGCTTCATGTTCGGCAATTGATGGCCATATGTTTTAATAATATCTGCTAATGCATCGATGGATACATTCTTTCCATTGGTGGCGCTGTCCGTTAGTGGTTTAAAACAAATTGCTCCCGTCAATTCGCTTAACGGCACTTCTTTTTCAGCAGCCACTTGCATTAATTGGTCAATAATGGAGGCGTTCACATCTCCTCTAATTTCTAACGTGATCGCATCGATATATACATCTTTCAAGGCCGATGACAAATTAGAAGATGCATCAACGACTAAACCTAACCCATTTGCACCTCTTTCTAACGCTGCTAAAATAGTTGTGTTAGCCTTAGCATCAACTGTAATATCTTGTTGAATCGTCCAATCATCCGTGGCTGCCCTAAACCGCTCCGGTTTCTCGATCTTAGTTAAATCAGACGCCCTGTAATATGGGGCAAGTGCGAATCCATTGGCAGTTTTCCACACCAAGGTTTCTTCAAAGTCTTTTCCTTTCAAGTCTTTTTCAACGATTGCCTTCCACTCCTCGTCTGAGATAGCAGAAAAATCTGTTGAAATATCTATTATTGAACTGCTCATAACTATGCGGCTTTAATTCCGTTTTACAAATTTATCATTCCAAATCAGATTTCTATAAAAATTAATGACAGACTTCACTTTTATTTAATAGAAAATAGCTGTATTCTGCGGTCTTTCGTAATTTAGAGTTAAAATCCATAAGGATAAAAACTAGTCTCATTATTTACGCCAGAGTAGTCACATGATACCAGAAGAGTTAGAAGCAGAAAAGAAAGAGATCATAAAACGTTACAAACATCTACTAAAAGTAACCAAGATAAAAAACGATGATGGCAGGAAGTTGATACGCAAAGCGTTTGACACTGCTATTGAAGCGCATAAAGACATGCGAAGAAAATCAGGAGAACCATACATCTATCATCCTATTGAGGTAGCAAGAATTGTAGCAGAAGAAATCGGACTAGGAGCAACTTCTGTAGCTTGTGCGCTGCTTCATGACACGGTAGAGGATACTGACATCACCCTAGCAGATGTCAGAAGGATGTTCGGTGAAAAAGCCGAACGCATTATTGATGGATTAACCAAGATATCAGGCGTAGTAGATCATAATGTTTCCTTACAAGCTGAAAATTTTCGAAAAATATTGGTAACGCTCTCGGACGATGTTCGAGTAATCTTAATCAAGCTAGCCGATCGCTTGCACAATATGCGAACGTTAGAATCCATGCGAAGGGATAAGCAATTAAAGATTGCCTCCGAGACACTCTACCTTTTTGCGCCACTAGCCCACCGTTTGGGATTATACAGTATAAAATCAGAACTAGAAGATTTATCACTAAAATATACAGAGCCTGAAGTATTTGAAGAAATTACCACTAAGCTTAAGAAGACAAAAGCCGTTAGGACACGCTTTGTGAATCAATTTTCGATTCCAATTCGAAAAGCTCTAGAGGAGCAAGGTTTTAATTTTGAAATAAAAGCGCGTACCAAATCGGTTTACTCCATCTACGATAAAATCAAAAACAAGAACGTATCCTTTGAAGAAATTTATGACATTTTTGCGATACGCATCATTATCGACTCAGCACCTGAGCGTGAAAAGGCAGATTGTTGGAATATCTACTCCATTGTAACCGATTTTTATCAGCCAAGCCCTGACCGTCTGCGCGATTGGATTTCTACTCCTCGTGCCAACGGATATGAATCTTTGCACACTACAGTAATGAGCCCTACAGGTAAATGGGTGGAAGTGCAAATACGCTCTGATAGAATGGATCAGGTTGCAGAGAAAGGATTTGCGGCGCATTGGAAGTATAAAGAAGGTGGAGATGAATCCAACTTTGACGCTTGGGTAAATAAAATCCGGGAATTGCTCGAAAACACCGACAATGAAACCATTGACTTTATTGATGACTTTAAACTCAATCTTTTTGCTAAAGAAATATTTGTTTTTACCCCAAATGGAGATGTAAAAAGCCTACCAATGGGGGCTACTGCTCTAGATTTTGCTTTCGAAATACATTCCCAAGTAGGCGAGCGATGCATGGGTGCCAAAGTAAATACCAAGCTCGTTCCTTTAAGTCATGAGCTAAAAAGTGGAGACCAGATTGAAATCATTACCTCAAAAAAACAAAAGCCAACAGAAAGCTGGCTAGATTATGTAATAACAGGGAAAGCAAAGTCGAAGATTCGATCGGCTTTGAAAGAAGACAAGCGAAGAATTGCTGAGGATGGCAAGGAAATTTTAGAGCGAAAGTTTAAGAAGCTTAAAATTCCATTTACCAACGATAACATCAAGGATTTACTGAGTTTTTACCGTTTACCATCGCCATTAGAGCTATACTATAAAGTGGCCATCAACAAAGTGAAGCTTGGCAAGTTGGACAATGTCCCTTATGAAAATGGGAAGTTTAATTGGAGCAAACAAGATCAAAATATCAGCACCAGTAAGCAGTTTGAAGAAGTGCTTCGCTCTAAGGGACAAGCTGATGAGATGCTCGTTATCGGAGAGGATATGGAGCATTTTGACTATAAATTATCGCCCTGTTGCAACCCCATTCCCGGAGATGAAGTGTTTGGTTTTATTACAATCCATGAAGGGATAAAAATACATAAAACCAACTGCCCCAATGCAGTGCAACTGCTCAGTAATTATGCCTACCGAGTGGTAAAGGCTAGATGGACGAGTCAAGAGCAAATCGCATTCTTAGCAGGAATAAAAGTAACCGGTATTGATGATGTAGGAATCGTAAATAACATTACCAAGCTTATTTCCATGGAGTTGAATGTAAACATGCGTTCTATCAGTTTTGATAGTAATGATGGTGTTTTTGAAGGAAAAATTATGGTGTTTGTGCATGATACAAGACACCTAACCGATTTGATTAAAAAGCTCAAGAATATTAATGGTGTTATTAATATTTCTAGGATAGATACGGCGTAAACCGACCTTCTCCAACAACATGAAGTGGGGCTATCTAATTAGTGCCTCACCACTATCTTCTTGCTCGTATGAACTCCATTAGAACCAATCGTAAGAACATACGTACCGTTGGATAATTGGTGAACAGGAAGCGTGATATTTGATGAGTTTAGTTTGGCATTACTTTCAAATACTATTTTTCCGGATAAGTCTACAATACGTATTTGATCAACCACGGTATTTTCATTTAACCCAATAGTTATTTCATAAGCTGATGGATTTGGGTAAATGTCATATTGGATGGATTGACGCAATTCATCAACCGAAACACCTTTTTGATAATAATACGTTCTTCTTAAATTATTATCTTCAATAGCCCAACCTGATGGAGTGATAGAATATTCGGTCACTACTTCAACCGTTTTATCATGATTGTAATCAATCGTATATTTCAGTTGTGGAAAATATTTATTTTGAAACCGATTGTAATTTGCTGCAATCACCTCCACCAAATCATCACCGTCGTAGATGTATTCTACTCTATTCATTAAAAACCCTGCAGGATTCCCATAAAACAATCGTGCAGAATCTAACAACCCGACTTGATTGTAATGGCGCTCAAGCACCTCTCCTTGCGATTGAGCCCATCGATCCGTTACTAACTCATACGTTATGGGCATAACTGAGTCTTTTAGGTAAGTTACCGAGCTCATATCAAGATAAGAGCTATCCGATTGGACGAATTGCTTAAATTCTTTCCTCTCTAACTCTCCATTATTATAAAAATATAAATGCAGTCCGGAGAAATACCACATAGATTGAAAATTAAAATACACAAAGGCAGAATCTACTAAGCCATTTGAACCAATAGTCCGATTAATTCTGCTATTCTCTGTCCACCCAGTACTGTTATCCCAAGTCAACCTCAACTCCTCGGTTACATTATTATTACTATCTAGTTGGTAACGAATCTCGGAAACGTTAAAATAAGTACCAGATACAAATGACCGATTGGTACGTTTGGTAACACCACCTTGAGTATTTAGGGTATGAGCTATTTCACTGTACTTACTATATGTACTATCAAAATTGCTCCAACTGTAGGAGATCGTTTGATCGTAAGAATCAAATTTCTCCCCTTCGAAATTACCAGATAGCCTAGTTACAGGAAGCATAAACCAATCATACAACTTGGTATCTTCTTGGCTATTGGTCCATAAATACTTAACAGAGTCCCCTTTAAGAAAACGCATACTGGTTTCATCAAAACGTTCGGTAACATAGTTATCGATTTGTTTTTGGGCGATTAATTGAGGTGCAACTGCAGCAGCTAAAACAGTTAATAATAATCGAATTTTCATTGGTCAGGATTAAAGCTTGTTAGTAATTTGAAATTAAGTAAGTTAAAAATAATGAAATTAATCAATAATCGAACTACATCTTCTCAATTTAACTTAAAACAGCGTATTGACAATATAGATGAGCTGCTGGCTTATAAAAGTATAATTACGTTGAAATCTCTTCATAAATCAATTTTTGCATCCTAATATAAAGCGTATCTTTGTTGACTGTAAATTTTAGCCGAAGCAATGGCCTCAGAAGAAACAATAGAAAAAGTAAATCAGATTTTTGCAGCTTATTTGGAGAAAAATGGCCATCGAAAAACGCCTGAACGTTTTGCCATTCTAAATGAGATTTACTCGCAGAAAGACCATTTTGATATTGAGTCGCTTTATATTTCGATGAAAAACAAGAAATATAGAGTTAGTCGCGCTACCTTGTACAATACCATAGAGCTATTATTGGCTTGTAATTTGGTTAGAAAGCACCAGTTTGGAAACAACATCGCTCAATTTGAGCGCTCATTTGAATTCAAGCAACACGATCATTTGGTTTGTACCAAATGCAACAAAGTAATCGAGTTTTGCGATCCAAGAATTCAACAAATCAAGTCAACAGTAGGTGAAATTTTAGATTTTAAAATCATGCACCATTCACTGAATTTATATGGAATTTGCAGCTCTTGTGCTTCGGTTAAAGAAGCCAACGCAACCAAAAAGGATTAGCAGTGAGTTTCTCCTTTAACATATCACCCATCTCTGAAAATATTGTGCGGATTGACCTCACAGGCAGACTGCTATCTAGAGATCAAGCAGGTGAACTTATGTTGGCCGCAGACAGGCAATTATCAGCGGGAAATAATCGATTTGTAATTAATCTCAGCGACCTTTCATTTGTCAACAGCGCAGGTTTAAGTAGCTTGATTTTATTGTTGACCAAAGCGAGAAAAAATAATGGAGAAGTCGTTATTTTTGGCAGCAATAAACGATTAGAAGAATTAATTATCTTGACTAAACTCAACACTGTATTTTCAATCTTCGCAACAGAGTCGGAAGCAATTGAAGCAATAAACGAATAAGCATTAGCATAAAAAAATAAAATGAAAGTAGACGTATTATTAGGCCTACAATGGGGCGATGAAGGTAAAGGAAAAGTAGTAGATGTACTGACTCCTAAATACAATGTAATTGCAAGATTTCAAGGTGGTCCAAATGCCGGACACACCCTCGAGTTTGATGGTATTAAACATGTATTACACACCATTCCGTCAGGAATTTTCCATAAGGATAAAGCCAATGTAGTTGGCAATGGAGTAGTAATCGACCCAGTTATTTTCAAAAAAGAGATTGATGCACTCGTAGAAATGGGTGTAGACGTTAAAAAGTCGCTACAGATCTCCAGAAAAGCGCACCTAATTTTACCTACTCACCGCATGCTTGATGCTGCATCAGAGCAAGCAAAAGGAAAAGAAAAAATAGGTTCTACACTCAAAGGCATTGGACCAACTTATATGGACAAGACCGGTAGAAATGGTTTACGTGTAGGCGATATTGAAGCGGTTGATTTCCAAGAAAAATACGAAACGTTAAAAGGTAAACATGATGATTTACTGAGCCGATACGAATTCGACTACGATGTTTCTGAAATGGAAACTGCGTGGTTTGAAGGTATTGAACTATTAAAATCTTTAACACTTATCGATAGCGAGCATTTTATTAATAATGCTTCGAAAAATAATCAGACTATTTTAGCAGAAGGTGCACAAGGTACACTTTTGGATATTGATTTCGGTTCTTACCCATTTGTAACGTCATCAAACACCATTACAGCAGGTGCTTGCACAGGGCTTGGTGTGGCTCCAAATAACATTGGTGAAGTTTACGGAATTTTTAAAGCGTACTGCACACGAGTAGGTTCAGGGCCATTTCCTACTGAACTTTTTGATGAAACAGGCGAACAATTGAGAAAGTCAGGTCATGAGTTTGGCGCCACTACAGGTAGACCAAGAAGGTGTGGTTGGATAGACTTACCTGCTTTAAAGTATGCAAACATGATTAATGGAGTTACACAACTCATAATGACAAAAGCAGACGTACTGAGTAATTTTGATACGATAAAAGTATGTACTCATTATAGCTACAAAGGCGAAACCATTGATTTCTTACCATATGATGTATTAGACGAAGAAATTACACCTATCTATAAAGAGTTGCGTGGATGGTCTGATAACTTGACTGGATTAAGTTCTATTGATCAAATACCGGCAGCTCTAAATGAGTACATTGAGTACTTAGAAAAAGAGTTAGACACTCCAATAACCATTGTATCAGTTGGTCCAGACAGAAGCCAAACACTGATGCGCGGCACGATTACTGCTTAAGTCAAGAGATGAAATCACTTTTAAGTGTTCTTTTTTGTTTCCTATCGTTGGTCGGTTTTACTCAGAAAAATGAAAAAATTCAGATTCTCAATGCTGAAGAATTTCGATACTCTGAAAAAACAGAGAAGAACGCTCAACGACTAATTGGAAATGTAAAGCTGAAGCATCAAGATGCCCTGATGTTTTGCGATAGCGCATACTTGTATAAGAGCTCAAGTCAAGTAGAAGCTTTTGGAAATGTAAGAATAAAGCAGGGTGACTCACTTACGCTTTATGGTGATTACTTACAATACAACAGTGATGTTAAGTTAGCAACAGTAAAACAAAACGTACGTTTGGTGCGTCCTGATTTGGTGTTAAAAACTGATGAGATCAAACTCGACCGAACGTCAAATATTGCTTACTACACCTCTGGAGGTATCATTGAAAGCTATACAGACAATAATACACTGACTAGTAAAAATGGCTACTTCCATTTGAATACTAACATCATGTACTTCAAAAAGGATGTGGTATTAACGAGTCCTGACTACACCATTAAGTCGGACACTATGCGCTACAATACCAACAATGAAGATGTCAACTTCTTTGGCCCTACAGCTATAGAAAGTGATCAAAACTACATCTACTGCGAAAATGGCTACTACAACACACGCACGGAGCAATCCATGTTTTACCAGAATGCCTATTTACTCTCTGAAAATAAAGCACTCAGAGGTGACACCATCAGTTACGATAGAGCCAAAGGTTATGGGGAAGCGCGCAGCAACATCAGTATTACAGATACGGTTGAGAACATCATCGTGAAAGGCGAATTAGCCAAATTTTATGAGGCCAACGATTCAATTGAGGTTACAAAAAAAGCTTTGCTAATACAACCGTTTGAAGAAGACACCCTTTACATGCATGCCCAACTGTTTAAAGTGTTTCCAAACCCAGAAGGAAAACGAATACTACAAGCCTATTACCATGTAAACATTTACAAAAGTGACTTACAAGGCAGCTGCGACTCCGTGGCATATGCTTTTACAGACAGTACACTAAAAATGTATTATCAACCGATTCTTTGGTCTGATCAGAATCAAATTACCGGAACGATTATAAACATCAATACTAGGGATGGGAAAATTGATCAATTATTCATTCCGGAAGATGCGTTTATTACATCGGAAGTTGACTCCAATCGAAGCAGGTACAACCAAATCAAAGGAAAGCAGCTTACCGGAACCTTTCTTAAAAATGCGCTTAGAAAAGTACTTATTGAAGGAAATGGACAAACGATTTATTACGGACAAGATGAGGAAGAAAAGTTCATTGGTGTAAACCGAGCAGAAAGTAGCGACCTACTTATCGGTATTCAAAATAATGATATTGAGACCATCACCTTTCTAAACGATCCTGATGCAACGCTTTATCCACTAAGCGAATTGAGTATTGAAGAGCTTACACTTCAAGGTTTTAAATGGCAGGGCTCCTTCCGCCCCAACTCACCATTGGATTTATTCAATTGGAAAAGAGGTCAACTACGATAATATATCTCGATTATTATACAAGAGAATGTACAGTCGATGACGGAGGATTTTACCCATACTTTCACACGCTAAAAATTCTTGATCGTCATAGTGTATAGCTAGCTCTTCCCTAAGCTGCTCTACCTTATCAGGAGTAGAAATTTCATCGGCTTCCATAATGTCCAACAAGTCTTTCAAGCGGTAGCGAGAAACCTTAATCCGATTAGCAATCATAGCACGCTCCTCGAGCTGATACTGCCGTATAGTTTCCGGATTGATATATCGAACCACAAAGTCAACAATTGCATTATTGTCCTTGAAGAACTGAGGAAGATACATGGTTCTCATCCCTTCGTAGGTTTGCTGATCGAAATCAATGGCTCGTATTCGATATTGAATATCATCAAAATCAGGAGTCATATCTACCACATAATTGTAAGAACGCATATCTCCCAGAAGGCGAACAAAAGTCCGCTCGTTAAACTTCACAAACTCTTTTGCCAATCTAATTTCATTTAGCTCAGCATCATTCAGCCAATTTTTAATAAAAACATCTCCGGGTATTCCTGCAATATGCTCTTCAATAATAGTTTCACCGTCTACAATATAATTGATTCGATTGGGCGATAAAATGTGCTCTAATTCAAGCCCATAAATACGTGAGGCATCCGCTCGTTTTACATAGAAATAATCGTAATTAT
>CBFHLF010000028.1:0-321 GCA_965656555.1 uncultured Acidiluteibacter sp.
CAATAAGGATATTTTTAAGTTATTTGGTTTTAGTCATAAAGAAGGTGATGGATTTGTGCGCCTAACCTCCCATAAAAAACATAAGGAATGGTTCACCGACACCTTCAATAATAAAGCGTGGCATGTTGAATCTTACTTATCTCAGCCTCTTAAGTTAAAACTTGTTCGAGACTTTTCACACTACAATAAAGAGCAACTAAATCAAGTCTTCAGACAAAATAACCTCAATGCTTCGATTTTCGAGGTAGCTAGTATCATTTCTATACTCTTACTAGGGTTCTTAAGAGAATTCGACACTTTTGGCATCCCTGCCGGTGCAAG
>CBFHLF010000028.1:331-17291 GCA_965656555.1 uncultured Acidiluteibacter sp.
TGCAAGTTTATTATTGTTATTTACCATTTTGGTCATGTTAGCATCTGCCATACGGTCTTGGCTATACGGATGGACATTTGTAGTATTCTTAGGACTATTTTTAATTATAAATATGTTGTCCCAATTCGATGTATTTACCTACACCAACAAAGCTTATGGTTTAGACTATGAAGGAAAAAAAGCAGTTTATACTCCTGCTATAGCTAATCTTGAAAAAATTAAAGCTGATTCCCTTTACCATATAAAAATCTTAGATCGATGGAAAATTAAAAATACTACAGGAGATAAGAAACCAAAGTTAATTTTGCTAAATGTGAGCGGTGGAGGATCTCGTGCAAGTATGTGGGCATTTAAGGTAATGCAGCACCTAGATAGTGTAACGAAGGGAGCAAGCAGCGACCAAATACATTTGATCACTGGGTCTTCAGGCGGTATGATTGGAGCTGCATACTTTCGAGAACTACTTCATCAGCAACAAGAAACCCCTTCATTTAAACCTCACAGAAAGATCTACAATTATGACCTGGGCAAAGACCTTTTAAATCCCATTGTATTTAGTATAGCGGTAAATGATTTCTTTATTCGCTTTCAAAAATTCAAATATGATGGTCAATTATACTGGAAAGATCGCGGCTATGCTTTTGAAAAACAATTAAATAATAACACTAGAGGTTTGTTGGATAAGCCAATGGGAGCCTATCTGGAAAAAGAATTGAAATCTGAACTTCCGCTAATGATTCTCTCACCTGCAATTATAAATGATGGAAAAGTCTTGCTAACAGCCAATCATCCACTAAGCTTCATGTGCCAGCAAAGAACGAATAATGGCATACAGCTCAATGAGTTTGTGGAATTTCGAAAACTATTAAAGGACAAACAACCACTTAATACCCGTTTTATAAGCGCATTACGCATGAGTGCTACTTTTCCATACATTATGCCTACGGTTACGCTACCAACGACTCCAAGTTTAGAAATTATCGACGCGGGACTAAGAGATAACTATGGGGTAAAAACAAGCTTACAATATCTTTTTCAATTTAAGGATTGGATAAAAGCCAATACTTCAGGAGTCGTAATTGTGCAAGTGCGGTATGGAATTGCTCAAGCACAGATAAAAGCTAAGAAAAATGCAAATTCAATTTTGCAAAACTTAACGGCACCATTTGGAAGTGTTTATGGAAACCTTTTTAATATTCAAGACTATAATAACCACGCATCTTTTAGCTATGCGGCAGGATGGTTAAATAGTCCGATAGAAGTCGTTGATTTTGTGCTTAATTCTGAAGAAGAAAAACCGATATCCTTAAGTTGGCACCTAACCAAAAGAGAACGAGAAAAAGTAATACAGTCCATTTACAAGGAGAACAACCAAAAAGCTACTCAGAAAGTAGTAGATTTGATTCACTAACCAAACAACCATGAAAAAAGTAACACCATTTATGATTGCTGCTATCGCGATTTTTGCGATAGGTTGCGAAAAAAACACGCCTTCCGAAAGTGAAGCAATAAAAGAATTAAAAGTAAAGCTTACTGCTACTGAAGCACAATTAATTAACGTAAGTGCTGAACTTTCTCGCTGCAAAGGGTCTGATGAGGCTGAAAAAGTAGACAGTACACAATTTGATCAACCTAAAGGAAACTAAACAATAACCGGTTCATTTAAATACCGAATCGCCTCGATAAGCGATTCGGTAGTTTTAAATTTATCTAGATCTTCTTTTGTAAAGAGGACACGCAAATGGTCGTCTTCCTCTTTCACTATTACAGGATAATTATAAGACGTGCGATAACGCTCCTCAAAATCATCTATATAGTGGAGTTCAATCTTATGTTGAGATTCGTTTAAAAAACTGGTCCAAACTTCTTTCTCTTTTTTTGTACCATTGGTTAAACGGCGAAGAGTACAAGGGTGGGTTTTAGGGCTTAGTAGTTTATGAAAAAAGTCAACGGAAGAGTTAAAAATGCCATTCTTGGCATTATAAACGAAAATTAATTTCATTAATCTTTAGGAAACGTTTTCTTGTATAGCTCTATGCTTTCATCAATAATTCTAAATGCATCTTCTCTTCCTAAGAAATCATCCACGATTACTTCTTTGTTTTCTAACTTCTTATAGTCTTCAAAGAATCGTTTTATTTCCTTTAAGGTATGAGGTGGCAACTCACTGATATCACTGATATGGTTAACAGACATATCGTTTTCAGCAACAGCAATAATTTTATCATCTGCTTCACCATTGTCGATCATGCGCATTACACCAACTACTTTTGCATTTAGCAAACACAATGGTGGCACATCTATAGAGGTAATTACCATAATATCTAATGGGTCATTATCATCACAGTATGTTTGAGGTATAAAACCATAATTAGCAGGATAATGAACAGAGGAAAACAAAACCCTGTCTAACATTATTAACCCACTTTCCTTGTGTAACTCAAATTTACCTTTACTTCCTTTTGATATTTCAATACAGGCGTTTACTACTCTGGGTATATCGTCTCCAGGAGCTATATCATGCCAAGGATTCTTCATATTTTCAGTTTAAAAATTCAAATTTAGGGGTACAAAAATACACATAAATACCTCCTTACAACGCCAAATTGTTAGGATTCAGTCTAAACTTTTTAACAACTGAATTTTAATTACTTTGAAGAATTGCATGAAGCAATTCAAGTACTTTGTAGTAATGGAACTAAAACTTCAAAAAAATCAATCTTCATCGATTAATTCAATTCTGCCAATCACTTTAAGCTCAGAGCGTCTATTGACCGCCCGACCTTCAGGGTTGTCTGAGCCATCTTCAAATTCATTGGCTACTATTGGTTTCGACTCTCCGTAGCCTTTAGCGCTCAAACGCTGCTTATCAATGCCACTTTCAATTAAATACTTAACAATACTTTCTGCTCTACGTTGAGATAGGTTTAAGTTATATGCCTCTGTTCCTTTATTATCAGTATGTGCTCCTACTTCTACTACCAAAGTGGGATTTTGCACTAACAAAGGAAGTAGAAAGGAGTCTAATTTTAATCTTGCTTCCTTGGAAAGGTCTACTTGATTAAACTCAAACTGGATGTCTTCTATAATAATGGGGTTGTCATTTATTTGACTTAATACAGGAGACCAAGTAACTGCCTGCTTAACTGTACTATTTGATAAATTAATCAGTTTTTGATCAGCTAAATATCCATCAGAACTGGTAGATACTTCGTAATTTTTACCTGGCAACAACCGTGTTTGATAGTTACCATTTAGATCAGCTAAAACTCGTTTAACAAATAGTTTTTCTCCTTCATTATTTACGATAAACACTTCCACATATACGGGCTCATCAGAGTTTCCTTCCAATGAAATAGCGCCATTAAGCAGCGTATAAGCGCTATCGATTTTAGTGAATTGATATAAATCGTCGCAGCAGGTATTTCTCCTTCCTGAAGTACCACCACTTCGGTTGCTCGTAAAAAAGCCATCCACTCCACTTTCACTCGGACTGTAAAATAAATCGTCAGCAGCTGAGTTAATTGGTGCTCCTATATTCACAGGCTCCTCCCACTTCCCTTTATAGCCTTGAGTTGAAAATAAATCAAAACCACCTAGGCCCGGGTGACCTTCAGAACTAAAAAACAGCTGAGCGCTTTCCATGTCATAATACGGTGAAAGCTCATCCTTCTTTGTGTTGATTTTCATTCCTGCATTTCGAGCTGTTCGATAAGTTCTTTTGATGATGTAATATGTTGAATAGTAAATATCGTTACCACCTTTACCTACAGATCTATCGCTCACAAAATAAAGCATCTCACGATCAGCTTTACATCCAGGAGCAAAAGTTGGTTGTGTGTTGGATGTTCCTTTAGCATTGACCTCTTCAGGCAACTTCGTTGGACGAATCCATTCCTTACCTTGTTTTGTGAGTTCGTATAATTGACAGATCATCTCTTGGTTAATGTTTAGCTGACAGGCAGAAACAATTAATCGGTCCTTATTAGGAGAGAAGCAAGCGCTTGAAATATCATAATCATTAAAAAAAGGATGTATCCTATATGGCCCTTGATAAACCCAATTATTATTCACCTTTTTGGCCAAATGAAATGTTCTTTTTGGAAAGGTAGTATTTCCATCATTCGCAATAGAAAGCATCGTGTCAGAACGCAGAGAGGTATAAATAAGGGTGTTTGGGTTTATCAGCAAAGGACTTTGCTCGATGTACACTTTATTCACTCCACCTTGTAGTCGGTTTACGATGTAACGTGGTTTTTGAAGAAGCAAGGTATCAGCAGTCTCCGCGCTTTCAATACGATCTTTCGCCAATCTTCTGTAATAACTATCATCTTTTTCTCCACGATAGGATTTTCTAAATTTTGTAAACGTCTCTACTGCCGACTGGTATTTACCCAATCGAATTTCCATTTCTCCCTTATAAAAAGGCGCTAGCGGAAACTTGGTTTTATCCAAGGAATTGAAAAGGTGATAAGACTGTTTATAATTTCTGTTCTGGCTGTAAAATTGCGCTAGTAAATACTTTGCTTTTTGATCCTTAGGCTTACGCTTAATGTATTCCTCTAAATAGGATACTCCATTTACATAATCTCCATTTCGCTCTGCAGCTTTTGCATAGCGCTTTAAACTAGCTGTTGATTTTGATGTAAGCTCATTCTGCGCATACAAATTAGTTAGTAATAAGGAAATAATGAAGGAAAGTAGGAGTTTATAGGCGTTCACAAGGCAATTGTTTAAAAGGTAAAATACTAGAAGCTCCTCTCCAGATGACTCCAAACTCTAGTGCTCCACGATAGTCAGCCACTTGGCGCAAGGATGATAACGTAAAATCATAGCTCACTCCAACCTCTAAACGCTTAAAGCCTACACCTGCTTTAGCGATTATTGCATCTACATTTCGATTGAATCCTGCTCGAGTTCCCAAACCACCAACTACATATTCAATCTGTTGAGGCTGGTCAATTAGTGTGTAATTAACTTCAGTACCAATTAGCATTTGAGAAGCTTTTGACAAAAAACTATAGATCAAGTAAGGTTCAAAAGTTACTCGATTATTATAAACATATTCAGCAAAAAGTTGGTAATTATAGTAAGGTTTACGCAGATTGTCCTCAGCGAAAATTGATTCATTTGGCTGATTTAAATGATAATTAGTAACTCCGAACCCCGCGCTTAATCGATTATTAATTGTGTAGACTGCAGTTGCTCCAATAGTCAAGTCAATATAGGCTGAAGATTGTCCGGCACTAGGTTCTGAATTATTAAAACTAGCGTTAAAGCCTCCCTGTGTCCTATCATATTGCTCAGGGAAAGTGAGTTTATTTAAATCAATTTGCTTGGTTACATAAGTTCCACTTACTCCACCACGTAGCATTAAAGGACCTATAGTCCGTTCATAAGCAGCAGATACTCCTGCACCAAAATTGGTCAAATTTCCATCTCCACTTTGATCATATGTAATCACTGCTCCTACCCCGATATCCTGATCAAGAATAACTAACTTCTTATCGACACCCAAACTATTTGTTATAAATGGAGTTCCGAGGCTTCTCCATTGACTCCGATAATTACCCACAACTCTCCAATTCGCATCTCCTTCTGCTGTAAGTGATGGATTAAGCAATATAGGGTTCATAAACGGTTGAGATAAATGAAGGTCTTGACCATAGACCTGGACCCCAGAGAAAAAAACAAATAAGCAAAACGTTATTATTATCAAATTAATTTGATAACTAATCACAAGTGTATTTATTGGCCTTAACCACTTATTCATAACTTAAAAGTAGTGAATTTAAACAAGCAACAAAAGTCACCTACTCTTATTAGACGGCATAAAAGGTCATTAAGATGGATGGGTAGATAAAAAAGCTTATTCTCGAATAACCATAAGCAACAATCAAGCAGGTGTCTTCTCTTAGTAAAAACAATTTTAGCAAAATTGAGTTTGATTAATGATTGATTTTACGAATAAAAAGACATATCATTTAAAATGATTTTACAATTTTTAAAACTCACCATAATACTAGCCATCAACATGCACATTGACTTATCTCCATCTAACTGGCAAATTGTAAACGATACGGTAATGGGCGGCAAATCCACATCATCAGTGACCAAAGCAATTGAAGGTGGTTTACAATTTTCAGGAAAAGTATCACTTGAAAATAATGGTGGATTTTGCATGGTAAAATCAATTTTACCTAAACCGATAAGCAAAGAAGCAACAATGTGCACATTTACTGTAATCGGAGATGGAAAAACCTATCAATTTAGATTAAAACCAAGTAAGAATGATCGTGAAAGTTACGTGATGAACTTTAAAACTGATAAAACTGAACAGTCATTGAGCTTTAAAATTGCTGATTTCAAACCCTATTTTAGGGGTCGAAGTTTAAACTTACCTCCCATTACAAAAAAGGAGATAGAAGAGATTGCCTTTTTGGTAGGTAATAAAAAAGAGGAGTCATTTAGTCTAACAATCAAAAACGTTGTATTTAACTAACCCTTTTATTAATTCCTACCAACTTATTAGTTAAATCAATTAGAGCATCATTCTAATGCATTTTTTGAATACTTTTAGCCGTTCAAAAGCCTAATTATGTTTAAAAACCTATTCGCTATTCCTTTGGGAGTTCTAATTATTACAACTGCATTAATGAGTTGTAACAACTATAAAGTAGAACAATACACCTTTATTGATGAACCAATTACGGCTGAAATTCCTGCCCATTTTATCTTACAAGAAAGTGAGCAAATGATTGGTGTCGAAGAAGAAAAAATGAATGACATTAAATATAGCGTACTTATCAGCTCATTATATGACCTCAAAAGAGGAGATCAACAACTCGACATTTTTAAAGATAAGGAAAGTAAATTTCACTATCTACTCTTCCTTAATACCTCAGGAGCACCTGTATTTAATGATCAAACATTCAACAAATTAAAAAGTGCACAAACTTATCAATACGATCTAGTAATGGAAGCAGATACCACCATAAACATCGAGATAATTGATAGTAAATTTGAAACCTTCGAGGATAAAAGCTTAGTTAAAATGAAGCATAAATTTACGCTTTCAGATAAGGACGAAGTATTCTACAAAACGGTATTCTTTTTGAATACTGCAGGCAAAACAATTGTTGCTCATGAACTCAATAACCTTGAGTTAGATAGTGAATCAACAATACGTTCGATAAAAGTTACTAAGTAAAGGATGTACACGAATGAAGCCATAAAAAGTGACTTAGAAGCATTGTTTAAAGATAAGCATCTTAAGCAACGCATAATAAATCAGTTAAATAACAACAAAAAAGAGTTTGAGAGCTTTTTCTTGTTTTCCATAAGCGATGAAGAGCCACTCGCTTGGAGAGCTGCATGGCTTATTCGCGATTGTCTCATTAAAAACGATGAGCGATTAGTGGGCAAAGGCCTAATGATAACCAAGGCCATTAAAGGCAAGTCTGATGGGCATCAACGTGAATTATTAAAAAACTTAACCTATATAGTTCTTGATGAAGATTTTGAAGGTTATCTCTTTGATGAATGCATGACTATTTGGGAGACATTGGCCTGTATACCATCTACTAGAATAACAGCATTCAAAACCATGATGCGAATAGCTGAAAAGTATCCTGAATTAAAGCAAGACTTAAAATTGCTCACAGGACCTGAATACACAGAAAACTTAACTCCAGGAATTGCCGCTTCGCTAAGGAAAGAGCTAAAGAAGCTTGATTAGTCGATTAGATCGGCAATCATGACTAAGCCATGAATGTCTAACAATTTTATTTTTTTACCTTCGAGGCTAATCAGTTTACTCTTTTTAAGGTCACCCAATAAGCGGATTAATGACTCTGTGGCTGTACCAACCATACTGGCAATCTCTTCACGTGTTAATTTCACGTCAATGCAATCATTCTCATCTAAACCAAACGTTTCTTTAAGCCAAAGCAACATTTCAGCAAGTCGCTGCCGGGTAGTTTTCTGAGCCATATCAGTAATTAATCGAGAGGCTTCATCCCAATTTTTAGCAGTCAATTCTAAGAGTTTTAGGCTAAAATTCGGCTCTTGCCGAATTAAATCAAAAAACTGATCGGCAGGAATAAAACAAACAGCAGAATCCTCTAAAGCAACGGCCGAAGAACTTAATTGCCGTTTACTAAGCATGGAATTATACCCCATGATATCTCCGGCTTTCGCAAAACGAACAATTTGTTCTTTTCCTGTTTGCCCAGTTCTAATTAATTTGATTTTACCTTTATTTACACAGTATAAACCTCGAGAATAGCCACCTTCATTGAAAATTTTCTCTCCTTTTGCGTAGAAGTCACACCCTTTTTCGTCATCTAAATGAATAAGCTGTTCAGCATTTAGACTACAAAATACAGACTGATGTCTGGCGTTACATTTCGAGCAACTAGGTACTTCTATTTTTTCGCTCATAAGGACTGACGATATATGACAAATATCATACTTTAGAAGTAAAAATAAAAGCAAATTTGCTGCTTTAACATTTGAATTATAAACATTAAATGAGTCAACAGCCTACATGCTATCACTGCGGAGAACCCTGTCTGGAAGAGACTTTGGAGTTTGACAATAAGCAATTTTGCTGCAATGGCTGCCAAACAGTTTATGAACTACTGAATCAGAATGATTTATGTGATTATTACCGCTTAGAACAAATGCCGGGAATTTCACCGAAAATAGCAAAACAAAATAAGTTTGCCTATTTAGAAAATGATACCATACAAGAACAATTACTAGACTTTAAGGATGAAAAAGTGGCAAAAGTAACACTATATCTGCCGCAAATTCATTGCAGCTCTTGTTTATGGCTACTAGAAAACCTCTATAAATTGCAAGCGAATGTTACCCAAAGTAGGGTCAACTTTTTAAAGAAAGAAGTGTCGCTTACCTTTCTACACGAAAACCTCAACTTACGAGAAGTAGTCGAATTATTGGCTACCCTAGGTTATGAGCCTGAAATTAACCTCGATCAAACTGAAAAAAAACAGCGAAAAACGATAAGCAGAAGATTGGTGTACCAAGTTGGTTTAGCAGGTTTTGCTTTTGGTAATATTATGCTCATGAGCTTGCCTGAATATTTTGGTTTAGACATAGAAAGCTATCAAGAGTTCTCCATTTGGTTTGGCTATCTCAACTTAATTATAGCAACGCCAGTTGCTTTTTACAGCGGTGCCGACTATTTTAAATCTGCATGGGTTAGCTTACAAAAAAAACGATTGAACATCGATGTGCCTATCGCCCTAGGCGTATTAGTGTTATACCTCCGCAGCGGCTACGAGGTTATTTCACAAACAGGAGCAGGTTATTTTGATAGTTTATGTGGTTTGCTCTTCTTCCTACTCTTGGGGCGTATTTTTCAAGAAAAAACCTACCATCGACTATCCTTTGAGCGCGATTTCAAATCTTATTTCCCCATTTCTGTGACCAAAATAAGCGATGGAGATGAAACCTCCATACCTGTAAACGCTATTGTAAAAGGAGATCGACTATTGATTCACCACGGTGAGTTGATTCCTGTAGATGCTATACTTTTAAAAGGTGATGGCAGAATAGATAATAGCTTTGCTACAGGTGAATCCAAACCGATTAAAAAAGAATCGGGAGACCGAATTTATGCTGGAGGAAAACAGCAAGGAGGAGCCATTGAAATAGAAGCCATTAAACCACTCTCTCAAAGTAAACTTACGAGTCTTTGGAATGATCAATTTACGGTTGAAGAAGATCACACCCATTTTTCCAAATTAACCGATCGAATCAGTCAGTGGTTTACACCAATTATTTTAATTATCGCAGTTCTTTCAGGCATCTATCAGTGGTCTAATGGAATTACTGCAGTAGTACAAGTAGTTTCCGCAGTGCTCATTGTAGCGTGCCCTTGTGCATTAGCACTAGCTGCGCCTTTTACCTTTGGACATGCAAGCAGGTGGTTAGGAAGAAAAAACTGCTACTTAAGAACCGCTAATGTAGTCGAGAATATTGCGGACATAAATCACATTGTGTTCGACAAAACAGGCACATTAACCTACAGTAAAAATCAGTCGGTAGACTATACAGGAGATGAATTAACATCTACGCATCAGTTAGCCATTAAATCGCTGTTTAGACAATCAAATCATCCACTTAGCAGAATTATTTATGATTACCTCCCCGATATGGAAATCAGCGCTGTGGAGTCATTTCAAGACCTTTCTGGCAAAGGACTTGAAGGAAAAATAGGAGCTCATTTTTACCAATTAGGCTCAGCCACTTGGTTAAAAACAACTATCGATAATCAAGAAGATACCACGGTAGTGGTAGCTATAGACCACGTCGTAAAGGGTTATTTTACCGTAAAAAATGATTACCGAGGAGGATTAAAACCGCTATTGGACAACCTCAGTCAATCGCTTGAATTGTCATTACTATCCGGAGACAACGACAACCAAAAAAGCACGCTAACATCCTTTTTTCCTGAAGGTAGCTCTCTTTTATTTCATCAAAGTCCGCAAGACAAAATGAACGTAGTGGAGCAGTTACAAAAGAAAGGAGATCAAGTAATGATGGTTGGGGATGGACTAAATGACGCAGGCGCTTTAAAGAAAAGTGATGTTGGCGTTTCTTTAGCTGAAGATGTGAACGCCTTCTCCCCTGCCTGCGATATGATTTTGGCGGCAGATCAGTTTAACCAATTGGATCAATTTATTGCATTTACTAAATCCTGTAAGCAAATTGTCATCATTAGTTTCATCATTAGCTTTATCTACAACAGTGTAGGACTTTTTCTAGCAGTACAAGGTTTACTATCTCCAGTGGCAGCAGCTATACTAATGCCAGTGAGCTCTATCAGTGTGGTAGGATTTTCTACCCTCGCCACTTGGATAGCAAGTAGCAAGATTAAATAGTTGTTACTATTCTACACTTCTGCCATATGCTATTAGAGGTAATCCATTCAATAGTGCAGGTAGCGTTTTTCTTATGAGTTTTAAAGCGGTATCCATTGCCAAGGTTTTCGGTATATTTACAGTGAAACTCTTTAAAGCACCACTATATGGCCATCTACAATAAAATCAAATGGGTACTTGGAATCCTTATCGTTTTTGTCATCATTGTTTGTACTAACCTTATCGATAGAAATAACTTCATTCGAGTGAAGGACTCTGTGGTAACCATCTATGAAGATCGGTTAATCGCTCACGACATCATTGTAGAAATGTTGATAAAAGTGCAGGAAAAGGAATTAGCCTACGCTACTAAAGATTCTAGCTTTTTTGAAGAAAAAAACAGTGAAGTCAATACCAAACTAAACGGACTCATAAGCCGTTATGAGCAAACCAAATTGACTACAGAAGAGCAAGAATACTTTGAGCAATTAAAAACCAATTTTGAGACGTTGTTTACCATTGAATCAAGTTCCACTCCTCTCCAAAATAGTGGAGTGATGAAAAGCATAAAAGAAAACCTCAACCACCTCTCTAAGGTACAGTTGAATGAAGGAAACCGACAAATGACCATTAGTAAACGGGCAATTAATACCGTAGAACTCTTTACTGAAATCGAAATCTATCTCTTGGCTTTTCTTGCCATCGTTATTCAGATCATTATTATGTATAACCCAAAGAAAAAGGAAGGCTGATTATTTGATTTTGAATAGTATATAGATGTGAATGATTGGCAACGCTCAGTGCGGATTTTATTACTTGCAACCAGCTTCTTTAAATGTTTCCCAATCAATGGTCGGCGAAACTGGATACAACGTTAATATCTGCTTATTAAGGTCTTCTTCCATTTGTGAATAGGGAAACCCATAAATAGATTCAAAACCTGAAAATCCACCTTTCCAAAGCTTCTCGAACTTAGGTAATCCATATGTTGAAATCATATGCTCTACGATATAACCCGACTGATGATAACCCACCATTTCCTCAGTTTGATAAAAGTTATGCGTTAAGGAATCAATTGAGAGAAGCATGTTATTTTCCAAAAAGTACCGATACATTTCTGCAACCGAGTATCCTGAACAATCATTAGCTGCGTATGTTGCAAGCCCTTCATTTAACCACTCATTATTTTGCGGTGGCTTACCCCATGCTGTCATCGAAACCATGTGCATACATTCATGCGTAATGGGTGCTTTAACTACTTCGCTGCTGTTTACTTCACCATCATCAGAAATCATCATGTATATAGATCTTGTCCAAATGTCTGCTATTCCTCCTCCTGTAAAGAAATTAGCATACAGCAACATATCTTTCTTAGAATCAACAAACCTAATTTTTGTAAACTCTTTAAAAACAGGAACGCCAATAATTTTGCTATTTTCCTGAATGGCATTTAAGCACTTTTGGACATATATTTCACGGTGATCAAAAGCATAGCCTGCAGAGGGAAAAGTAAAGTAAAAATTATCTATTTGTTTTGTTACAAGATTTTTTTGTTCCCACTCGGCTGTGGTATTAAAGAAGGTGGTGTCAATCATGCTATTTCTCGTTGACATAAAATTTCCATTTTTAAACATTCCTTGCCAATCATTCATTCCATCATGGTAAATTCCTTCACCTTCAAATTTCCCGTTTTCCATTCCTCCTTCATACCTCATTATTTCAGTATCTTCGATGTAAACAGTAAGTATCCCATTACCGCTAGGTAGTTGATCTATGCAGTCTCCTGTCCAGTTGAAAGTACATTCATCACAAGACCAAGCAAGAATATACCTGCAGTCATCATTAGCGTTCGTCAATTCGGATTGAGCAAAGCCTATCCGAAGGAATAAAAATAGTGAAGAAAAAAAGAAAAATTTCATGTGTTAAACTAGAATTGGTGTGGAGGCTTCAGCCTTGTTGGTTATTACTTGATACGATAGCGTTGGCAATGGAAACTTATTAATGATAACTCTTGTTTCGAGTCTTTAATGGGGTTGAATTTTCTGACATCTATTTTTTCAATTGCGGTAAAAGGTTAAGTATATGAAAAGTAAGCGATTTAAAAGCACAAAAAATTCAGTTAAGCACTTACTTTTTTACAAGCCAAAAGCTTTGATTTTAAAGCCGTTTCGCCTATTTCTTATATACAACAATGTTACCTGTTGGTTTTTTTATAATTATCAAGTGTATTCCAAATTCCCCAATACACTTCCATACTATTATCCTTTTTGGAATCTGTGTTGAGAATCATAATCTTACCTATTTTTGTTTCTGTATTAAAATACATTAATGTATTCGTTCCAGGGTCACCTCCACCATGACCAATAACATTATAGGCTAACTCCTTTTCTGTAAAAATCCCCACATTGTACTCTTTTTTCTCTTTAAAAGCAGTTTGCTTTAATTGAGATTTATATAGCTCTTTATAGCTATCAGTGTTAAGAATAGTGCCGTTACCGAAATATCCTTTGATTAAATCAACAAGAAATTTACCCAAATCTGTACTTGAAGTTATAAGTCCACCGTCAGGATAAGACAGGATTCTGTAGTAAGGTAATTCTTGATCATCATAGTATAGTTTAGAGTAATTTGCAGTATCCACTTCTTCATAAAACCAAGCTGTTGAGGCCATCTCTAACGGGTTAAAAATGTATTCATCTGTAAATTCGTTAAATGGTTTATGGCATGCAGTTTCTAAAACCAAAGCAGATAAAGCTGCACCAATATTACTATACGCGTATACTTCTCCCGGTTTTCTGTTGACAAAAGTTGAACTGTCATATAATACACCATTTTTATCTAAAAGATTTTCAAGGTATTGATTTAATGGCAACCAATCTTTTGATGAGTTTTGGTAGTACTCTCCGTATTTCTCTTTTAAATTATCGGCTAATACTATATCATCTTTGTTGATGTATACCGTTTGCATATAAACATCGGTATCTACAATCGAACTGGAGTGTGTAGCCAATTGCCGAATGGTAATTGCTTCATTTGGGTAATTGGGATTTATCACCTTAAAAGGTAAATGATCATTTATCGGGTCGTCCAAATCAATAAAACCTAATTCCACTGCTTTTAGAAGTGCAACTCCAACGAAGACCTTTGAAATTGAAGCAATATTGATGATTGTTTCTTCTGTAAATTTTTTCTTACCGCTAACATCAGCATATCCAAAACCTTGAGTATACAATATTCCTGTAGTATCTACGACAGCAACAGAGAATCCCTTAAATACATCCGTATCAGACAAACTGTCTAATTCTAGAGCCAATGAATCAATTACCACATCATTCAGTTGTTTAATTGGAGATACTGTTTTATAGTTCTGTTTATTTTGGCAAGAAACAAGTAAAAAGATCAATACAGTAAAAAAGATGTTGTTCATTTTATCGGAGTGTTGTTTATGTTGGAACGCTCAGTATAAGATTTCGTAGCTGACGGTAGGAAGCTATGCATTCTTATACAATGTTAGCGGTAGTCTTTTTTTATTTTAATCTATTTTCATTACTTGTTCCAATAGAGGTGGCAGTCCGCTTGGATTAATTTGATCATTATTCCAAAAACTCATAACGCAACTTAAATAGTTGTCTCTGACAGGTGCGGCGACATAGTATATTGTCAAAGTCTTGCCACCACTCATACCAACTAACGCAGAGGTCACACCTGTAAAATCATAAACAACTTTTTTGGCTTTGGTCTCAATACCTTCAAAAAGAACATTTACAGTCGTGTCAGCAACCACTTCTCCATTTTTCCGTGACTTTATTGATGCAAACTGGTTATTCATAGTTTCTCTTGCGCCTTCCAAGGTCTGGTGAACGCTCCAATTCATTTGTCCGTAATAGCGGCACTGAATATTATTCACTCCCATCCAATTACAATTGGCTCCTAAAGGAATTTTTCTACCCGCAAAGTCAATGGTATCAGCTTGTAAATCATTATAAACGAAATTCGGAATTTGATTATTCATAACTGAGCTTATGAATTTTCGTTCGAATTCCTTGTCCGTTTTGTTGATTGAAGCAAACGTAAAACCGACAACCTGATTATCAGAATCTCTTACGAAGTAGTACGAAATGTTATTATGATATCCCTTTGGTTCTTCTTGGGTTTTAAAAACATAATAATTCTGAAAACCTAATAAGCTGTCTCCATTGACTAGTTCTTTTTTCTTGATTTTGAACTGCTTAAATTCTTTGGAGATGTTCTTTGGAGAAAAAGTTGCACTCGTCCTTTTACTTGTAATTTCTATCCCGTCTACATTAAAGAAATCAATACCATTATTTGAAATGGCTTGAAGTCTTGAAAACACATCTTCATTAACCTGTCCATAAGCGATGCTGACGAAGAAAAAAGAGAAAATTAGTAGGCTCGTTTTCATCATTACTTCGTCATATTAAAAGTGTAAACAGGCCTTCCTTTTTCATCTAAAGTTTTCTTCCAATTGGCTGGGTCATTAGGATCGTTGAAATTAATGCTGTCGGACGGGAAAATGATAAATTTTGAAAACCAAGCAGTCGGTTCTATTCCTTTTTTAAATCCTACCTGTCGCGCTATAACACTGTCGTTTGGCGCAACAGCAAAGGGTAAAGTCATTTCATGTGGTCCCATTGAACTTTGTTTGATAACACTCGCTTTAAAATTCAAGGTCTCATTTGTTGTATTCTTCACATAGAAAGTTGTCATAGGATAATTTACCATACAACTTATCAAGCCTAGGAGAGCACAAATTAGAATAGTCTGTTTCATATTAAGTTTCGCCTTTTTTTCATTACCGCTAACAAGTGGATATGGCGCACTAAGTGCGTCATATCCGTATTATAAATTATTAATTCTATTAAATCATTATTTTTTTTAAACCACTAAATACCAAACAGAAAACAATTTATTAGTCGTTTAAAATCGGATAACAAATAAATTAGCTCTATTTATTATAGAGTAAACTATTAAGGGAGTAGGTATTAGGTGCAACCAAGATAAGGGTAAAAGTTAAACGCTCAACGGAAAAAGGAAAATACTTATTGTTTTTTATTAACATAAGCGCTAATAGGTCAATGCTGTAGGTTATTTCCGTAGTTGATTTCTTAAACCTGACAATTATCATTTTAATCTCACTCCAGCCCTACTAAATTTGGTGTAATAATTAACCCATAACACATCAACTTATGATACCAACGATAAAAACAATAGAAGATTTAAAACACAACATAAACCTCGGCCCTGGTTATGGCGGATATACGGAAATACTAAAAGCTGTTCAAATTCCATTTGATCAGTGGAGTTCGTTGTGTAATTTTTCAGAAGAGCGCTACACTAGAAACTGTCTTAGCTGTTGTGATGAATACGAATTGCTTTTGATGTGTTGGAATAAAGATCAGCACTCTCCTATTCACAGCTACCAATCTCAAGAAAGCTGGTTTAAAGTAATTAAGGGAGAACTTACCATTGAATCCTTTCGAGTTGACTCAGAAGGTCAATCTGCTGCGATTACCAATTCCATTGTAATTAAAGAAGGTGAATATACCTACCTGAATGATAATATGGGTTTTCATCGAATTACGAATACGGGAGGTGGCGAAACAGTAAGTCTTCATTTAAATGTAGACCGCATAAAAGAGTGGAAAGTGTTTAACCCTGAAGCAAAATCAATAAACAAACAAACCCCATCATACGATAGTGTATCAGAAGGTTGCGAATTGTAATCTGTTTTTTGTTGAAACATGATAAATGTCATTTTTTTAAAAGTGCTATTGGCGCAACTTTGAACCATAAATCAATCTTATGAGTGTTTTAATCATTTTAATCCTTGCCAGTTTAGCCGTTGCTATCGGTTTTTTAGCCGCCTTTATTTGGTCAGTAAGAGCAGGACAGTATGATGACGACTATACGCCTTCTGTTAGAATGCTCTTCGACGATAAAGTAAATACTAAAACCGAAATCAATCGGGAACAATCAGATAAAAACCATAATCCATGAACACAAACATGCAAACAGAAAAGTTTAGCTACGACAATAATATTGTCCGGCTA
>CBFHLF010000029.1:0-17235 GCA_965656555.1 uncultured Acidiluteibacter sp.
ACAATAATAACTTTTCATTTGTCCATACCCAATCTGTTCGTTCATCGAGTAACGGATGTGCTTCAGGAGGCGGGATGGACGATCGATTTGATTTTATTTTAGTTTCTGATGAGGTGATGAATAATGTAGATCGCGTAGAATATATCTCAGGAAGTTATAATGCACTTGGCCAAGATGGATTACGTTTTAATAGCAGTATTAACTCTCCTACCAATACGTTGGTTTCATCGGCAGTTGCTAATGCACTGTTCAATATGAGTGATCATTTACCGGTCTTGGCGTCTTTTGCAATATCACCTTCAAATACAGTTTCGGTACCAGAATTGGCGAAAACTCAGAATTACACGTTTAATAATCCTGTGCGCGATGTATTGGTGCTGCAGAAGAAGGGCGAATTGTTTGAACAAACCAACGCGCAATTGATCGATTTAAATGGAAGAATAGTGTTTGATTATTCATTAAATGCTACTTCTATTGAACGTATTGATGTCACTGGGATACCAAAAGGAACTTATATACTACGGTTGCTAGAAAAGGGTCAGATAGTGACAAATGAAAAATTAATAATGATTTAACATTAGAACCAGTACTTCCAATTACAGTATCTGGAACTTTGCCAATCGAAATGAAAAAAATTATACTCATACCTGCAGTACTTTTGTCTCTAATAGTTGGAGCCCAAACTGCCTCATTTGAAGAAAAATTAACCACTGTTTCGAACACTCGATTGACGGTTACCAATGTAGGTACGTTCGGAAATGCATTCCGCGGTTATAGAGATGGTTCAGGTAATCCATCAGGTGAGTACCCTGCAGGTTCAGGAATAGAGCACTTATTTGAAGCGGGCATATGGTTCGGAGGTTTGTTAAATGGAAATCAAGTATTGGTTTCTACCTCTGCTTTTGACCAACCACAAGGCTACGCTACAGGCCGAGCAGGGTATGAATTTACAGGCGAGCCCGGAAGTATTCTTGCTGAGCGATCGTCATTGTTTGATAGTCCATTTTACAACCCCAATGCAGTATCTCACCAAGACTATATTGCTACGTTTACCGATACCAACCTGTTTGTGCCGGGCACAGGAGGTGGAGCAGGACCAGGAATTCCAATAGCTTCACATACTCAACCTTTAAATATTAAAGTCAATCAAAAAACTTATAATTGGAATTTTACTTTTTCTGACTTTTTGGTTTTTCTTGATTTCGAAATTGTTAATCTAGGTAGAAAAGGGTCTACTGTTAATACCATTGATAGCGCCTACTTTTCTTTTTATGCAAATACAGTAGTTAGAAACATAAACATTACCCCAGCGGGTTCAGGTGGAGCAGCCTTCTATGATAAAGGTGGAAATGGATTTATGGATTCTCTTCATTTAGCTTATTGTTATGATAAAACAGGTGATGTTGGTTTTACGGACAGCTATATTGGTCAAAAATTTTTAGGAGCTGAAGATAAAAATGGTTTCCACCACCCTTCGTTGGATTCATCTTTCAATTCACACTACAGCGCATGGACATTTAATAATTCTTCGGATGCTATCTTTTTTCAACCTGCTAATGATAATGCACGATATATCAAGCAAACTTCAGGATTGAATGATAGTCCATGTTGGGAAGATGGAAGTGCTTCAGGTTGCACCGGTCGAAGCTACCAAGAATCTTTAAATGAAGCAGGGAACCGATCTGATTTAGTCTCCATCGGCCCATTCAGAAATTTTGAGAAAGGTGATACTATTCGAGTTTCTTACGCTATTATTATGGCTAAGAAGGCTAATGATGGAAACGCTACTTCAGCAAATACTATTGAGCAACGTGCAAACTTATTAGCGAATGCGGACAGGGCTCAAACTGCCTACAATGGTGAAGATGTAAACTTTAATGGTTTACTAGATGCCGGAGAAGATAAGGATAATAATGGTGAGATAACTAGGTTTATCTTACCTGAACCACCTTCAATACCAAGAACAAAGGTGTTTGCACAAGACAAAAAGATTGATTTATATTGGACAGCAGACGCAGAAGAATCTATTGATCCGATAACACAAAAGAAAGATTTTGAGGGATATCGTGTTTATTTATCCAAACTAGGATTTGATGTAACTGGGGTACAAAATCTTTCTGAAGACTTAGTGGCTTTAGATGAGTTTGATCTTCCTGCAAATGGGTTGTTTAACGATATTGGCTTAAACGATATTCGCTTAGCTTCTCCTGTCATGTTTGATGGTGATACCAATATATATCAATACAAATACACCATTGAAAATTTGCTAGACGGCTGGCAATATGGTGTTGCTGTTTCTTCTTTTGATAGTGGAGATGAGGAGAGTAACTTAGAGCCGCTAGAGTCATCCATACTCGGAAATACTTTTAGAGTATTTCCTGGTAAAAAGCCTTCCGACTCATTTGACGACAATGAGCCGTTTGCTTATCCTAACCCCTATTATTTAGGAGCTGCATGGGAAGGACGAAGTAATTTTCAAGAGCAAAGTAGGAAGTTGATTTTTAGTAATTTGCCAGAGCGATGCATTATTCGGGTATTTACTCCTGCAGGAGACTTAATCGATGAGATTAACCACGATCCTTCTTATGATGGAAGTGATATCAGGTGGTTTGAGACATTTGGTGCAGAGCGAAGCGCAAATAATAAGTTCTCAGGAGGAGAACACGCGTGGGACTTACTGTCCAAATCAACACAAATTCTTAGCAGAGGTATCTATTTATTCTCCGTAGAGAATTTAGATAACAACGAACAGTATAGAGGAAAATTCACAATAATAAAGTAGTTTAAACCAAATTTAAAATTTAAAAAAAATGAAGAAAATTTTACTTTCTATTGTCACAATCGCTTTAGGCGGTTTGGCTTATGCCCAAACACCTGTTAGCCTTTACGACATCAGTTATGTTAGCCCGACTAATTTAGCTGCTTGTAATGATACAAGCCAATATTTTAATGACACGGTTACTACAAGAGGTATCGTGGTTGTACCGGGTAACTTATCAGAGGTTGCTTCTGGTTCAGTAACAGGTGGATCTCGACCTTTTATCTTTTTAGTGGATACTGCTGCAAATGGTGCCCCAGGAGCTTTCAAAGGTATCGAAGTAATGGGCGCTGCAGGTAATACTCCGGTAGCAGCCATAGAGAATGCACAAGCAGGTGATATCCTTGAAATCACGGGCATCGTTGGTTCTTTTGATGGAAGTTTACAATTAACTCCTTTGAGTAGTTCATCTGTGACTCTTATTGGAGCAACATCTGCTCCAACCTTTACAACTATCTCTGTTGGAGATTTAAATGATGCAAACCGCGTTAATAAGTTAACTACTGGTGAGCAGTGGGAAGGAGCATTTGTAGAGTTTCAGAACGTTACAGTTACTGCGGTTAACTTTTTCTCAGGCGGTTCTCGTGTTAGCTTTGATATAGTTGATGTAAATGGAAATCAGCTTAATGTCTCTGATCGATTTTTAGCTCAAAGAACAACCTCTCATTCAGTTGTTAATCCAAATTCACCAAATTCGGTTGCAAACGGAGGCCCAGGTACTGGAACTTTTACTCCACCTGTGGTTGGTACGGTGTATAGTTCTATTAAAGGTTTAGTTCGTCAATCAGCAAATGGTTGTACAGGTGGAACTGGTAGAGGTTATGAGTTAAATCCATTCGATTCTACTCACTATCAGAAGGGAGCAACTCCTCCTTCAATAACGAATGTAGTTAGAACTCCTCAAGTGCCAAACCCTACTCAGACTGTAAATATTACTGCGGATATATTTGACAATGATGGAGCAGTTACTTCAGCTACATTGTTTTATTCAGCGGATCCTGCTGCAACAAGATCAACTTTTACTTCTGTTAATATGACAAACACAGGTATCACTTACAGTGCTTCTATCCCTGCGTTTCCATTAGATACTGTTGTAAGGTATTTCATTGAAGCAACTGATGACAGCTCAAATGTTTCTACTTTCCCTGGAATTACTAACGATGCATTTTATACTGTTAGAGCCAATGGATTGACAATAGTTGATATTCAAAATCCGGGACCAAATGCAAATACAGATTCACCATATTCAGGAGAGTCAGTAACTTTTACAGGTGCCGTAACTTCTACTTTGAATCAGTTTGATTTGGGTTATGTATATGTACAAGATACCTCTGCTACTGAGTATGCAGGAGTTTATGTAACAGGAAATGCTTCTTTAGCAGGCCTTAATAGAGGAGATGTTGTTACAATTACAGGAGATGTTGCTGAAAACTTTGGTTTTACTACAGTAACAGCTACTAATATAGTAAACAATAATAGAACGTTTAATATCAACCCAGTATCTGTTACGCCTGATTCAAACTTTGCTTCTAAGGGAGAAATGTATGAAGGTATGCTTATTAGTTTAGATGATCCTAATAATGGAAAGATTGATGTTATTGATCCTAACCTAAATTTTGGTGAATATGGGATAGGTATTTCAGGTTCTAGTGATTTCGTTAGAGTATTGTCAGGTAGAGTAAATGGAACTTCAGCTCAATCATCTTTAAATGTTTCGTTAATATCTGATACATTTTACATCAATAACGAAGGCGTAATGAACGTACCAGGAATTTTAGCTGATACTGCCCAAGATATGGACGCAATGATTGGTATCCTTTGGTATTCTTTTGGAAACTTTAAGTTAACTCCTAGAAACAATGGCGATATTATTAATTTTTCTGAGCCATTAGTTTACGTTGGACTTACAGAAGAAAATGCAGTGGTTGAGATGAAATACTACCCAAATCCTGCTCAAAATGTAGTAACAATTGAAAATAATTCAGCTGATTTGAATAACCTAGAAGCATTCTTCTTCAATTTAAATGGGCAATTATTAAAATCAACTTCATTAATGAATGATAGAAACGAAGTAAACGTTTCTGATTTGAATAATGGAGTATACATTATTAGAGTAATGAATAACAATGAGGTAGTGAGTACTACTAAATTGGTTATTTCTAAATAATTATTTAATAGGGAAGGGGTTAGTCAACCTCTTCCCTTATTTTTTACCTATGAAAAACGTACTTTTTATTGCTATCTTATTGTCCCTTTTTGCTTGTAATAAAGGAGAAAAGGAAATAAATAAGGCTCCTGAAACCCAGTTTTCAGTTAAGGAAATTAACCTTACCGGCGACGATCGGCTGAATAGTGTTGTTCGGCTAAGTTGGTATGGTAAAGATCCAGATGGCTATGTAAAAGGTTACGAGCTCTCCTATGACCAGCAAGTATGGTCGTATGTAACCAATCAAGATTCTACTTTTAGATTCACGATATCCGCTAATTCTGACACTGTAGATATTAATTTATATGTTCGTGCAGTGGATAATGAAAATATGGTGGATCCTTCTCCTGCTTTTTTGAGAATCCCACTTAAAAATACTGCACCTGTTGCAGAATTTAATGACAAATTAACCATACCTGATACTACTAATATAGTTGCAACTACCGCTTGGAGTGCGACTGATGCAGATGGAGACGAATCCATTAGAGCAGCCTATTTGAAAATTAATGACGGACAATGGTTCGAAATTAATAGAGATAGAAAAACCTTCTCAATCGTTCCTGAAGATGCGACGACAAGTGGCAGTGGAAATGCATTGATTTATTATGAAAGTGACCGTAATCCGAGTTCATTAATTTTAGATGGACTTCGAGTGAATGATACCAATCGATTTTACTTAAAAGTAGTCGACATTTCAAATGCAGAGAGTGAAGTAGATACTTCCGATGCATTTTATTTAAGAGGAAAAAATAACGATGTATTACTAATTGGTGGCCTTACAGGCAACCCTGTAAGCATTTACCAAAATACACTTGCAAACATTAATGTCTCTTATGACTACCTAGACTTAGTCGGGAACTCTTTACAAAACCTACCCCGATTATGGAATCCAACTTTTACATTACTTTTATTGCAATACGATAAAGTGGTGTTCTTTTCGGATAACGGAGTCGTAATTAACCCATTTAACAATCAATCGGGGATGTTATTGGAGTTTGCAGCACCTTCTTTTCAAGATTATGCCAACAGTGGCGGTAGTTTCTTTATTACAACCGACTTTAAGACCACATCAAATATGGATCCCATATACGGGACCATGCCAATTGATACGCTGAATGAACGTTCTGATTTTGGTGTGCGTATCTTTAGTGATAGCGCAATCGTTCCTTCAGATGCCGCTTTTCCTCGTTTAAACCCGAGAAACGTAGCCGATGGTGTAAATACGTTTTATCCTACCCCTGATGCTGAAGTGTTCTACACTGCTCAGCTGAGAGCAGGAGCGAACTGGACAGGAACGAAAACAGTAGCATCCGCAAGAAAAAGAAATGGTAAAGCGTATCAAGTATTTTTTTCTGTGGAGCTTTGGAAATTCGATAAGAATCAAACAGACTTAGACGCATTATTTAATCAAATATTGAATGTAGAATTCAATTAATAGATGAAAAAGACATTAACTATACTTACTGCATGTTTTTTATTTTTTGGCGTTTCATTTGCTCAAGAAGTAGAAGGCGAGGAGCAGACAGGCTCAATTGTAGGAACAATTGTAGATGAACAAACGAATGAGGAGCTAATTGGTGCCACTGTTTTAGTTGTAGGGACCTATCGTGGAGCCTCTGCTGATATCAATGGAAGGTATGAGTTTAAGAAAATGAAACCTGGAGACTACTCCATTAGAGTAACTTTTATTGGTTATGGCGAAAAGCAATATAACGATATTACAGTAAAAGCAGGGGAGACTACAATACTAGATATGAAGTTGCTGCCTGCGTCACAATCGCTAGAGGGTGTAACCATTGTTGGAAATAAAAGTTTAGTTAACCTCGAAAGTGCTAGTACGGAAGTAAAGATCTCGAGAGAGGAAATAAAAGAGATGAACGTTCGTGATGTCCAAGAACTAGCTGCGATGCAAACAGGTGTTAGTAAAACAGCTGATGGTTTGCAAATAAGAGGGGCTCGGGTATATGAGACACGTTACATTGTAGATGGTATTTCAGCACAAGATCCACTTGCAGGAACAGGTTTTGGTGTTGATGTTTCCTCAAGTTCAATTGAAAGTATGAACATTATCACAGGCGGTGTTGGTGCAGAATACGGAGATGGTTCATCAGGAATTATTTCTACTACAATTCGAGAAGGTGGGGATAAAATTGAGATCGCAGGAAGCTGGCAGCGAGATAATCTGGGCTGGAATACAAATCAGGGTACTGCATGGAATACCGATATTGGAGAAATTTCAATTAGCGGTCCACTTCCTTTTACTAATAAAAAGGTGACATTTTTTACTAATGCTACGGTAAATTTATCAGATAATTATTTTGGACCCACGGCAGGACAGTTACATTCTTCATTGTTCACTAATAACGACTCTCTTTGGGCACCGAGGCAAGATAATGCTTTTACGCACACAGTTAAATTAGGATATACCTTTAAAGGGGGAACTAAGCTTACTATTACCAATCAGCATAGTTTACGAGTTAATCAAAATACTAGAACGCTTCAAATTGTAGGATTTGATGCCATACTTCAGCCTGGTTTTCAGTGGGAGAGAAGTTTAAACTTAGATAACGCGACTACTTATACGCATCAGTCAAATTTGACTGCTTTAAATTTAAAGCACTTAATCAATGATCGCACATGGATTAATTTTTCTGCAGGAAGATTATTTACCAATTTAAGAGCCGATGCGAATGGACGACCATTTAGATACCCTACTGTTGATCAAATTTATGATGAAAGCTCTATCGTCACTGATCCAATAGATATCTTTAATCCTGGAGACGATGTTGTATTCGTGTTACCAGGGCCTGGGTTGATTAATAATGGAGGTATATCTCCTGTGTGGCATGACCATTTTGCTAAAGAGTACACCATCAATGCAAACATGACCCGCTACTCCAAAAAGGGAGATAATAGACTTTCTTTTGGGTTTGAGCATAAAGCAACCGAATACCAGTGGGTAGATGTGCAAAAACCATGGATTGGTGCACCTATCGTAATTAATGATTCCTTAACCACACCATCTACAAGTATTGGTTCTTCTAATGATGTATGGGGCGTTAAGCCATTTAATGGTGGATTCTTTGTTTCTAATCAGATAAACTATAAAGGAATTATAGCAACATTGGGTTTACGGATGAACTATTGGGCGCCCGGTAAATTCGCAGATGATGCTGTAAATGATCCAAACTCTCCTGTAGTTGATCAGGTAAGAAAAGACTATATGGATAAAACAATTGGCTTTGTTGGTTATCGAATTAAAACCAGACTATTGCCAAAGGTAAATGTTTCTTTCCCTGTTACCGAGAATAATGTGTTGTACTTCAATTACGGACACTCAATGAAGCTTCCACACCCTAGGTTTTTATATGCAGGGCTTGATTCCAAGTATCAAGATCAGTCATTCTTATCGAATTTAGGTAACCCTGATATCGACCCTGAAGTGAATATTTCATATGAAGTAGGTTATAAGGCACAGATAACTAAAGATTTTGGAATTAATATCGCTGCGTTTAATAACAATCGCTTCGATTACATCGTGCAGCGAAGTGTTTTAGTAAATGACCAAACAGGGCGACCAGTAACCAAGCGAATGTTTATTAACCAAGATTATGCTAAAATTATTGGAATTGAACTTGGGTTAAATAATCGTTTTGGTAAATACATTCGAACATTCTTCAATGTGACTTACCAAGTTGCGAGAGGAAAATCTAATACAGCCAGAGAGTCAGGTTTGCAAATTGAGCAAAATGGGGCCGTTCCTTTAACTTCCGAACAGTTTTTAGCTTTTGATCGGCCTTGGGATATCACCGGAGGTATTATTTTAAAAGGAGATACATCCTTTAGAATATTAGGTGTTTCTACTAAAGGGTTTAGAGCTTTCTTTTCAGTTAATTATCAGTCAGGGTTAAGGTATACTCCATATGAGTTAGAAGGCTATAATGACCTTGGCCGGCCATTATACCGATTACAAGAAGATAAATTTTTGTCTGAGACGGCCAAAGCATGGGTAAATGGAGACTTTAAGCTAAGTAAAGATATCTTATTTGATGATAAAGGTAGTGGAATAACGATATCTTTTGAAATAAGAAATGTTTTCAATAATAAGAATGCTCAAATAGTTAACCCAATTACAGGAGAAGGGTATGAATCAGGTGATGATGTGCCAAATGAGTGGAGAGATCCTCGATATATTGGTCCTGAAGAGAGTGGAGTTCCACCTGATAATCCAGCCCGTTATTTACCACCTCGTCAAATTTTGTACGGAATAGCTTTTAGATTTTAAGATGAAGAATTTTAGATACTTACTAATGTTTGCAGTGGCTGTAATTAGCTTCATGACGAGTTATGCACAGTTGTTACCCAATTTTGGAGGTCAGCGTGCTGGTCTTTCTGCCTTATCTTTTCTAAAAAATGATATGAGTCCTCGTTCATCTGCTTTATCAGGGGCTAGTGTAGCTTTAGTTGGGGATGCTTATTCGCTTTACACAAATCCTGCTGCATCAACGGACCTAAAGGGATTAACAATAGCTACTACCAATTTGAGTCTAGGGGCAGGAGTGAACCAGTCATTTGTTTCTGTAATAATGCCTCAAAAGAATGGAGCAGCAATTGGAGCTAGTCTGAATGTTTTGAATTCAGGTAAAATGGAAGTTCGCACAGAGTTTCAACCTGAAGGTACAGGTGAGCAATTCTATGTTACTAATTTAGCAGGAGCATTAACCTATTCTAAAAAGCTGTCTGATATGTTTTCAGCAGGTGTTAGCTTCAAATATGTTTACGAGCAAATTGCAGAGTACACGAACTCAACCGTTGCAGTTGATGTTAGTTTCCTCTATTATACCGATTATAAAGATTTAAAATTCGCGGTAATGGTTCAAAACTTTGGGGGAAATTCTGCACTTTCCGGAGATGATTTACAAGTAAATTATAATCGGGATCAAAATTCGTTGGAGTTACAAGACTACACTGTGCCAACTGTTTTCAAGTTAGGAGCATCTATTGTTCCCATAAAAACAGACAAACATTCTTTAACTGCTATTGCTCAGCTCAATCATCCAAATGATAACGCCGAAAATTATCGTTTTGCAGCAGAGTATGAATACTTAAAATTACTATCATTACGAGCCGGTGTTAGACTTAACTTGGAAGGTCAACAATTACCAACCTTTGGTTTTGGTGTTAGAACAAGAGCAGGAGGATACCCTATTCGATTTGACTATGCAGCAAATCCAACACAGTTTTTTGGCTTTCAGCATACAGTTGGTTTATCATTTTCATTCAATAAAATGGAGGAGCGATAATGAAGAGTTTACACAGAATATGCACCATGTTTGCAATTGCAATGCTTTTTACATCTTGCGAAAAGTATTTTGGAGACAAAACAGACTTAGGCTTCATAGAGATTCCTGAACAGAACTATAGAGAAGTTGCTTATGTTCCTGTACAACCGATATTGGATCAGTTTGCTTTTCCTACAGATGTTCTTGCAGGGTTCGATGAGATGATCTACGTTGCTGACAATGGTACAGAGGAAATAGTAGCATTAGACCAGTCGGGTAGGGAAGTAGGTCGTTTGAGTGTTCCAGGAGTTACATCGATTACACAAGATCGGTCATTGGACATATTGGCTTTAGGAACAAAAGATACAGTACTTTCAGGCACACCTTATGAACTTACAACTATCTACAGAATCGACTTATCATCACCACTTGGTTATGGGCTTAAAAATGCACGAATTGTGAATACCATCACTCATCCATTTTATATAAAGCTTTCTGGTTTTGTAAGCAACGATGCTGAGGTTTCATTTAATCGAATTGCTGTGATGGGAGATAATAGCTATTATGTAACACGTCAAGGACCAATCAATCCAACCTCTGGAGCTAGAACTCCTGATGACGCGGTATTGCTATTTGATGCAAACGACCAATATATCACGCCGGTAACTATTACCTCAAATGATGGAAGGTTGTTTAACGATTACTTTAAGAAGCCATTTGGGATTACCACCTATGCTAAACCACCTCAGATTACTGCAACTAACAATAGAGACTTTATTTTCACTTCCATTGATGATAATGCGGTGCTTAAGACACAATTAATTACGTTTATTGAATCTGATTTCGGTAGTCAGTATACACCTGTTGTTTTACCCGTAGGGGATGTTTCAGAGGCTGATGGTTTTCTTTATAGTCCATATAAGTTTACTTCACCAAAGGGTATAACGATAACAGGGGATGGAACAAATTATATTTTCATTGCTGATGCTGAAAAAGATTCTATTTTTCAGTTTACAAATACTGGATTTGAAGGTGTAAATCCTCCACCGGCATCAGGTGAAACTCGATTTGTGAAAACTTCGTTTGGAGGAACAGGAGTAGCTCCAACTCAATTTAGAGAGCCTTCAGCTGTAGCCCATATGCGCGATATCTTGTATGTAGCAGATAAGGGTAATGGTCGATTGCTTCGTTTTAAATTAACCTTGGATATTCGTTAAGAAGAAACTAATTATACTTTATAAAAAGAAATGGCTCTTTCAGTTAACTGTAAGAGCCATTTTTATATGAGTGCCTGCACAGATTTACGTCTGCATTACACCAACATTAAATGGTTTTTCTATTGGTGCATGATTTGCTGCTTCTATTCCCATAGATATCCAATCTCGGGTATCTTTAGGATCAATGATAGCATCTACCCATAAACGCGAAGCGGCGTAATAAGGAGAGGTCTGCGCATCATAATTAGACTCTATTTCTTCTTTCAATCGGTCTTTTTCTTCATCAGAGATGACTTCACCTTTTGACTTCAAAGAAGCGACCTTTATTTGGTGCAATACTTTAGCAGCTTGTGCGCCACCCATTACCGCTAACCTAGCCGTTGGCCATGCTACGATTAATCGAGGGTCATAAGCTTTTCCACACATCGCGTAGTTTCCTGCTCCGTAAGAATTACCCATTAATATGGTGAACTTAGGCACAACGGAGTTGGCCATGGTATTCACCATTTTCGCACCATCTTTAATGATTCCTCCTTGCTCAGACTTTGATCCAACCATAAAGCCCGTAACGTCTTGTAAAAAGACCAAGGGAATTTTTTTCTGGTTACAATTCATGATAAATCGTGCTGCTTTATCTGCAGAGTCAGAATAAATGACACCACCAAATTGCATTTCACCCTTTTTGGTTTTTACTAAGGTACGCTGATTCGCAACGATACCAACTGCCCATCCGTCTATTCGAGCATAACCACAAACTAGGGTCTGTCCATACAATTCCTTAAATTCTTCAAACTCTCCTTTATCAACTAAATTTTTGATAACGTCTTTTACGTCATATGGCTTAGCTCGATCTTCAGGAATATGACTGTAGACATCTTTTAGTGGCGCTAACGGTAATTCAGGTTCTGCTCTATTAAAACCTGCTTTATCAAAATCACCAATTTTATCTACTATATTTCGAATAGAGGTGAGGCAAGACTTGTCGTCATCACTTTTATGATCAATAACTCCTGATATTTCACTTTGCGTAGTTGCTCCACCTAATGATTCATTGTCGATATCTTCTCCAATGGCTGCTTTTACTAAATAGCTTCCTGCTAAGAAAATGGTCCCGGTCTTGTTAACGATAAGTGACTCATCACTCATAATAGGAAGGTAGGCTCCACCAGCTACACAGCTGCCCATAACGGCTGCAATTTGAGTAATTCCCATAGAGCTCATACGTGCATTGTTTCTAAAGATTCTTCCGAAATGTTCTTTATCCGGAAATACTTCATCTTGTAAAGGAAGGAATACACCTGCACTATCAACTAAATAGATAATTGGTAATCGGTTTTCCATAGCGATTTCTTGTGCTCTTAGGTTTTTCTTTGCAGCAATAGGGAACCAAGCTCCTGCTTTTACTGTAGCATCATTGGCAACTACTATACATTGTTTGCCGCTTACATAACCAATTTTTATAACTACTCCACCTGAAGGACAACCGCCATATTCTTCGTACATATCCTCTGCAGTGAATGCACCTATCTCTATAGATTTTGACTTTTTGTCCAATAAAAAATCAATTCGTTCCCTTGCGGTTAGCTTTCCCTCTGCATGCTGTTTTTCAATGCGCTTTTGTCCACCGCCTAAGTAAATTTTTTCCAGCTTTCTATTCATTTGAGAAATGAGTAGTCGCATGCTATCATCGTTTTTACTTTTTTCTAAATCTATCTTTTTAGCCATAGTTCAATATTCACTTTAAAGTTCAAATATAATTAAACATTCATGGTTACTCCTGAGTTCTTTTTTAAAATAAAAAACCCTGCTTCGAATGAACGAAGCAGGGTTAAACTAATCAGCGATTGCGATTAATTTACAATCAACTTTTTGGTAACGGTTGTTTCACCGCTTACTATTCTAACAAAGTAAACACCTTTCTCAACATTTGAAAGATCCATTACTTTTTTAGTATTGCTTGAAGTCACTGTAAACAATTCATTGCTTACTTCTTGACCTTTCACATCTACTATTGATAAGTTGTATTGACCTTCCTCTACATTCTCAAATCCTATAGTAACCATATCTTTGGTTGGATTTGGGAATAAACTGAAGTCAGCTGCACTTATTGAATTAGCATTGATACCTGTATACAATGGTGTCTCTATTCTAAATTGGTCAATAGAGAAACCATCATTTTCAATAGTACCATTACTGATAAAAGCAAATCTGAATTTAACTTGCGATAAACCTCCTATATTAGAAATGGAATTAATTACAGGGATGTAGCTACCAACGCCTCCTGTAGAAAACCCTTCCCATACTTCATCAGCAGTATTATTGTAGAAGTTTATTGATGCAACATCAGCTTGAACCTTGTTCCATGTATTACCATTGTCTGTGGTAACCTCCATCCAAAGTTGATCTTGGCTAGTCTCAGATTTGAATAGCATATAAAAGTTCATATCAAACACATCCGAAGAATTGAAGTATGATAGATCAAAACATGGTGTTTCTATATAAGACATCTCATTCGCATTGTGGTTATTTGCTGCAGATGTTACATACGAATTATTACCATTATATGGGCCATTAATAAAGAACGTGCTTGGTGTTCCTATTTCCCATGAATTATTTGTTCCATAAGTTACCCAATTATTAGTTGTCCCTTCAAAGTCATTACCATAGAATGTATTGTTGTTGTCTAATACTTGAGCAAATCCACTAACGATACTAGTCATTACTGTATCATTTGTTGGGTCTCCATCACCTGTTACAGCTGAATAAACTTCAATGTCATAGCTACCAACAGTTTGTAAGTTAACTGTAGAGTTAAACGTATAACTAAAGCTAGTGCCCGGAATAACTGTAGAAGTAACCGTCTCAGTTACTGGTGTACCATTATTCAAAACATATGAAATTGGGAAGTTTGAAACAGCTGACAACCCTTTATTCGATATGCTAACAGTAACGGCCGCATTTGCTCCCAAACCACAGTTAGTAATCGGTGAAGTGATTGAATCAACTGATAGGTTTACCCCAACAGTATCATAAATTCTGAAGTCATCGATAGCAACATCTCCATTAAATGATGGGCCTTTTATCGACCAGAATCTAAATGAAGTTACACCCTGTCCTTGGTAAGCACTTAAATCTAAACTTCTAAGTCTAAATGTATCTGCATTGGCAGTTTGTTGTTGACCGATAATTGTATCAATCAAAGTCCATGTTCCTGCAGAATCGATTTCTAAACCTAAGGCTACGATGTCTGCGCCATACATGTGGTAATAATAGTCTAATCGAGTTGAACTATTTGTTCCATTTACTGGAGTAATATCAATACAAGAAGATTCTAAGTAAATGGTATCTCCCGGCGTTCCACTTGATGCTTCTGAGTATATATAAGTTCCTATTCCTCCATTTCCTGCAGTTGGTCCTGTTGAAGTTGAACTAGTGCTCGACGTTTCTGCTCTCCACTCATAAGCTCCCGCATTTGTAGAACTCCATCTTATTGGTGAAAAGTCAGAAACTCCATCTGCTAACAAATCAAAGTTCTCAGTGTAAGGATTGGTAAGCGGTGCAATGTTAGTCAACACTGCAGTAGCAGTATCATTCGTGATATCAAAGTCACCTGTTATTGTTGCGTAAGCTCTAATGGTATACGTAGTAATTGCTGCTAGATTTGCAGTTGTGCTGAACTCAAATACACCGGTAGCACCAGGAAGTAGAGTGTCAGTAAACGTTTCTGGACTATTTATTGGAGTTCCATTTACACTGTAATAAAGTGGGAAGTTTGTGAGTGTATCTGTTCCTTTATTCTCTAAAGAAACAGCAACGATTTCTGCATTCCCTAATCCACAACCTACTAATGGTCGTGTTACTGTATTTGCAGCTATATCGATCGCTGGTGACTCATATACTTGGAAGTTATCAAAAGCAAATCCTTCATCTTGGACTGACCCATCTGAACCAAACCCAATTCTAAAGATTACTCCACCAACTCCGCCGAGTCCATTCAATTTATTAATAGATGTTACCCAACCATTACTACCATTTGAAGAAGAAGCTCTACCGGTCCATCCTTGACCAGAAGGTTCTAATGAACTAATTAGTCCATTGACAGTGTTGTCAGTATACCAGTTATCGGGATCTCCGAATGCTCCAACGATTTGCCAAGTTGTACCGCCATCTATTGAAGACTGCAAAACGGCTCCATCCCAAGAAAACTCAGAGTTCCACCAAACATCAACTGACACTATTGGTGCTACAAGGTTCGTAAAGTCAAAACAAGGGGACTCAACAAATCCATTTTCATTTGGATTGTATAGTCCTGTTAAATTGGTAGCCCATGCAGAGTCTCCAGAGGCAGCTCCTGCTATAACAGTGTTTGCAGGTGTACCTAATTCCCATGTCGTATTAGAACCTCCCACAGTCCAGCCTGCGTTGCCACTTTCAAAGCCTTCGTTGTATGGGAATGAGCCAAAAATTGGGATATTAATTACTTGTTTGAAGCTTGTATCGTTAACAGGAAGTGCATCCGTCGCTAACCCTGAGTATCCTTTCAGTGTATAGTTACCTGTTGCAGATAGGTCAATCGTATTATTGAATGTATACAGTAATGTATCGCCTGGTAATATTGTGCTCGTTATTGTATCAGCTAAAGTAGGCGTGCCATTTACTTCCATGTAAACAGGAGTGCTTGTAAGATTTACTGCTCCATCATTAACTACTCTTACAGTAACAGGTTCTGTTGCAGATAAACCACAACCACTTGAAGGATCTACTATTTCTACTAGACCAGCATCAGTTGAAGGCGTTTCAAAAATAGAAACATTGTCAAATGCGAATCCTTCAGCCTGCGTGAATCCATCAGACCCAAAAACGAATCTGAACCGAACTGAAGGCTCTCCACCTAGTAGTGGTAATGATCTTCTTGCTGCTAACCAGCCATTTGAACCCTGAGTGCCATCTCCTGTCCATCCTTCTTGATTAGGATCAATAGCATTTAAACCAAAAATGGTATTGTCATTGTACCAGTTATTTGGATCTCCAAAAGCTCCTGTGGTAAACCAAGTTTGGCCACCATCGATACTAGCCTGTAATAGAGCACCGTCATTTGATGTACTTGCTTCATACCAAATATTAAATGCAATAATTGGTGTAGTTAAGTTGGTAAAGTCAAAGCAAGCAGAGGTAACAAAACTTAGCTCGTTGTTATTATGAACACCTGAAAGATTAGTAACCCATGCTTGAGTTCCATCAAATGCAGTATCTATAACAGACCCTGCAGGTGAGCCAAGAGCCCATGAATTGGCGGAACCTGAAGATATCCAACCACCATTACCTGATTCAAAACTCTCTGTATAAGGGAATGTTGAAATGGTAGGTATCGCAGTAACTGTTTTTAAAGCAGTATCATTAGAGTTTAAGCCATCACCTGCTATTCCAGTGTATGCTTTCAATGAATAAGTTCCTATAGTACTTAAATTTACTGTACCAGTAAACGTATAAAGTATTGTGTCTAAAGGAAACAAAGTTGCAGTAACTGTTTCAATTAATGGGGTTCCATTATTTACTTGGATCGCTACCGGGAAGTTAGAAATATTATTAAGACCTGCATTTACAATTTGAACAGAAACTAATTCGTTACCAAGTCCGCATCCACTTATAGGGTCTACAATTGATAAAAGCTCAGCGTCTATAGCAGGTGTTTCATAGATTGTAATATCATCA
>CBFHLF010000030.1:0-17095 GCA_965656555.1 uncultured Acidiluteibacter sp.
GATTGCTTTTCCAATTCCTGCGGTACTTCCACTTACTAATGCTCGTCTGTTTGTTAAATCTAAATTCATATGATAGCTGTTTTATTGAAGTCGCTAAATTAGCTATTACTTGTAGCATTCTCAAAAGTTGTTGGCTAGCTTTGTGGCATCAGCAAAACTTATTACCTTAGAACATTCAATTAAATTTACAAATCATGGCAATTAGAAGACCTTTTAATTTTCAAAAATGGATAGATGAGCATCGCCATTTACTAAAGCCCCCTGTTGGTAATAAGCTAGTTTACGAAGATGCTGAATTTATTGTAATGGTGGTTGGTGGGCCTAATGCCCGTAAAGATTATCATTGGGAAGAAGGCGAGGAATTCTTTTACCAGCTCGAAGGTGACATTATTGTAAAGATTCAAGAAGATGGCAAAGCGGTAGAAGTGCCTATCAAAGAAGGAGAAATTTTCTTATTGCCGGCTCGTGTTCCTCATTCACCCATTAGGTCCGAGGGTTCTATTGGTTTAGTAATTGAGCGAAAGCGTATCAACGGAGAGAAAGATGGATTGCTTTGGTTTTGTGATAACTGCAACACCAAGTTGTTCGACGAATACTTTGTCTTGAATAGTATAGAGAAAGATTTTATCCCAGTGTTCCGTAAATTTTACGCATCTGAGGAATTAAGAACCTGCAAAGAGTGTGGGACAGTTATGGAAGTAGACGAAAGGTTTGTATAAGATATGGCAGAGTTGCTCACAATAGATATTCACACACATATTTTACCTGAAAATATCCCCAACTTTCGAGAGAAGTTTGGATACGGAGGGTTTATTCATTTGGATCATCATAAACCTTGCTGTGCTAGAATGATGATGGACAATAAGTTTTTTCGTGAAATTGAAGATAACTGTTGGTCTGCTGAAGCCAGAATAAAGGAGTGCGGTCATCACCATGTTGATGTTCAGGTGCTATCTACCGTTCCGGTAATGTTTAGTTATTGGGCTAAACCATATGACTGCTTGGAGGTTTCTAAGTTTTTGAATGATCATATTGCCGATATAGTTGCAAGATATCCTAAGCGATTTATCGGTTTGGGTACCGTGCCAATGCAAGATGCTGAGCTCGCTATTCAAGAATTAAAGCGCTGCAAAGAAATTGGATTAAAAGGTATTCAAATTGGAAGCCATGTAAACGATTGGAACCTTAGTTCGCCTGAATTATTTCCAATTTTTGAGGCTGCTCAGGATTTAGAGATGTCCGTTTTTGTGCACCCTTGGGATATGATGGGTAAAGATAAAATGGAGCGATATTGGCTGCCGTGGCTAGTAGGAATGCCAGCAGAAACATCGCTTGCTATTTGTTCCATGATTTTTGGTGGTGTTTTCGAACGATTACCAAAATTAAAAGTGGCATTTGCCCATGGTGGTGGATCATTTCCGTCTACTATCGGTAGAGTGGAGCATGGCTTTAATGTTCGCCCTGATTTATGTGCTATTGACAACAATGTTAATCCGAGGGATTATTTGGGAAAGTTCTACATTGACTCCTTGGTTCACGATCCACAAGCGCTCGATTTTGTGATTAATACTATGGGAGAAGATTTTGTTGCATTGGGTACAGATTACCCTTTTCCATTAGGCGAGTTAGCTCCAGGTAAGTTAATCAATAGTATGCCATATTCAGATCAGTTGAAAGGCAAGTTGTTGGCAGATAATGCGCTGAACTGGCTGGGTATGCATAAAAATGATTTCATTTGATCATGAAGCAGCTACCGAAAGCTAATTGCAAGCTTTTTATATACTGTTCGTGATTTCTTTAAGATTGGATTTAATCCTAAATTTGCACCTCATATTTTTAGGGTGCTAAATAGCTATTTTAATGAGTGACTCAATCAAACACGAGTGTGGAATTGCCCTCATTCGACTACTTAAACCGCTAGATTATTATCTAGAGAAGTACGGGACTGCAACGTACGGAATCAACAAGCTTTACCTTTTAATGGAAAAGCAACACAACAGAGGACAGGACGGAGCAGGAGTCGCAAACATAAAATTTGATATGAAGCCCGGTGAGCGCTACATTAGCAGACACCGATCAAATAGTAGCAAACCTATCCAAGATGTTTTCGATAAAATTAATGGAGCGATTCAGGATGTTTATGAAAAAGATCCTGAGCGACTTAATGATACCAAATGGCTCAAAGAGAACGTTGGCTTTACAGGTGAGCTGTTTCTTGGTCATTTAAGATACGGTACCTTTGGGAGAAACAGTATTGAAAACTGTCACCCATTTTTACGTCAGAACAATTGGATGACCCGTAATCTCGTTGTAGCGGGTAATTTTAACCTGACGAATGTAGATGAACTGTTTGATTTACTAGTAAACATTGGTCAGCATCCCAAAGAGATGTCGGATACGGTTACTGTATTGGAGAAAATCGGACACTTCCTAGATGAAGAAAACAACAAACTCTTCAAAGAATATAAAGCACTAGGCTTTACCAACGAGGAAATTTCTGCGAGAATTGCCAAGAAGCTAGACATTCAAAATATTTTGGAAAATGCTGCAAGCCAGTGGGATGGTGGGTATGCTATGGCAGGTTTAATGGGTCATGGAGATGCTTTTGTTTTAAGAGATCCATCTGGAATTCGTCCTGCACACTATTATCAGGATGATGAAGTAGTAGTAGTTACCTCAGAACGTCCTGTAATCCAAACAGCATTTAACGTACCACTAGACTCAATAAAAGAGATTAAACCAGGTCACGCACTTATCATTAAAAAGGATGGCTCGGTTTCAGAAGAAATGGTGCGCCAGCCCATGGAAGAAAAGCAATGTTCTTTTGAGCGTATTTACTTCTCTAGAGGTAGTGATGCAGATATTTACAAAGAGCGTAAAGAGTTAGGAAGATCAATTACACCTGAAGTTTTAAAAAGTATTGATTATGATGTAGATAATAGTGTTTTTTCCTTCATTCCGAATACTGCAGAGACCGCTTTTTACGGAATGGTAAAAGGAATGGAAGACTATATCAATGAAAATAAGCTCAAAGAGATTAGAGCACTAGGGCCAGATGCAACTGATGAGCAACTGACTGAGGTGCTTTCTAAAAGGGCTAGAGCAGAAAAAATTGCCATTAAAGATGCAAAGCTGAGAACGTTTATTACGCAAGATAGCGGAAGGGATGACCTAGTAGCGCATGTGTATGATGTTACTTATGGTGCCTTAGCTAAAGGGAAAGATAACTTAGTTGTTATAGATGATTCGATTGTTCGAGGTACTACTTTGAAACAAAGTATATTTAGGATCTTAGACCGTTTAGGACCGAAGAAAATTGTTATCGTTTCCTCTGCGCCACAGATTCGCTATCCGGATTGCTATGGGATAGACATGGCTAAATTGGGCGATTTCATCGCTTTTGTAGCAGCCATTACCTTATTGAAGGAGCAAGGGAAGGAAGCTATCATAACTGATGTATATAAGAGGTGTAAGGCACAAGTTAACTTACCGAAAGAAGAGATACGAAACTATGTAAAAGAAATATATGCTCCTTTTACTGCTGAAGAGATATCCTCCAAAATAAGTGAGCTATTGCGTCCTGAAGGTATTAATGCTGAGGTTCAAATTATTTATCAAACAATCGAAGGTTTACATAAAGCTATACCAAATCACAAGGGAGATTGGTACTTCACAGGAGATTATCCAACACCAGGAGGAAATAAGGTAGTGAATAAGAGCTTTATCAACTACATTGAAGGAAGTAATGAACGAGCCTACTAACTTAACTTTATACTAAACGCCCAATTTATATAGTTTTATTAGACACATAGAATCTTGGATTATTAACATGATTTAAATACAATATTCAAATCAATAGAGCTATTTTCGCTTCAATTTAAATAAAGACCACAAAAAACTCTAACCCCAAAATAGATGGGCAACAAAAACGACACTGTCCAAGCAATCGATTTAGACTTTGTTAAATTAAACTATAATCCTTCAAGTAATCTATTAGAAATAGAATGCAATTCTAACTTTACCATCGAAGTAGAGCACATGGAAGTGATGGTTGAACAGCTTAGAAAGCTTATTAATAATAGAGCAGCATTATTTTTAGTAACTTCGACAGAAGGGTTTTTAACGATTTCAACTGATTGTATAAATTTCTTAGCAGATAGCCAGCATAAAAACCACTATTCAGTTGCAACAGCATTTGTAACTAAAATATTGGCTAATAGAATATTAGCAAATTTTTATATAAAATTCGCCAAACCACCTCAGCCCTGTAAAATATTTAAGGCTAAGGATGAGGCACTAATCTGGTTGTCAGAATTTAGTTCTGATGAAAAGTCTTTATAGCTAATTAAGTTTATGTTAAGTGGTTTATTTTTCATGGAGTATTAGGACGTTTTAAAAAGGATTAATTTCCTAAGAAATGAATAACACAAACTCAAATAAATATTCGTTGGAGTTAAGGACCCAAGTAAAAGATTTGGGCTTTGTTATAGTTTACTTTATTGAGGAGCTAGACATCTTAGAGTGTGTTTATCAAGAAAACTGTTCTGTAGGTAAAGAAGAAGCTTTACAAGTTGTGGAAACTTCTCGGGCGTTTAATAATGTTCAGAATAAATATATCATGGCAACAGGCTTAGATGACTTCATAAATATCACACCAGAGGCACGGGTTGTTTTTGCTGAAGAGATGAAGAAAGACAAGCAATTACAAAAGATGGCAATTCTAATCAATAGTTTAGCTTATCGTATAACAGCAAACTTTTTCATCCGTTTTGATAAACCACCTATTCCTACCAAAGTTTTCACCAACAGAAAGATGGCAATAGATTGGCTGTTAAACTAGCAACACATTAAATAAATTGGTAGTAGTTTATCTGGCAAGTGTTGAACTTTAGTTATTTAGCGCTATGCTATTTCTTTATTGAAAACTAAGGTTTTGGCTTCTTAAACAGCGGAACAGTACTACAAGGCTCTCCATACATTATGGCCTTCGCGAATGGAAGTAATTTTTTTGTTAGAGTTACGTAAGCTGATTCGGGAACCGCTTTATCACTGCAGCCTTTTATTACAATTCTTGCATCTTGATATTGAGAAAAGTCTATTTTGTTTAGTTGTTCTTCAAATAGTACTTGATTCAACATCGATATATCGCCGAAGTGAACGCATTTAGCATAAGGTTGAAGTGCTATGGATAAGAGCATATAAGCCCAAGTTGGAACAATGGCATCTGCTGAACAATGAATAGCCACTAATTTGTCTTGGTAAACCGACCAATCGTTGGTTTTTATGAATTCTCGAAAGTCCTTTTCTTTCAGCGCTATTCCTTCCCACAGGTTTTGCTTGATATCATAAGCCACACGATCACCTTCAACGTAGTAATCTTCTAAATTGAGGGTGATAATTCCACTTTTTGCAACTCTATTGATAATCTCTTCCGCCATAGTTTATAGGAATCCTAATTCTAATTTTGCTTCTTCGCTCATCATTTCTTTATCCCATGTTGGCTCCCATACTATGGTTACTTTTGAGCTTTTTACCGACCATAAATCACCGGTTTTTTGCTCCACCTCATTCGGCATAGATTCAGCCACAGGGCAGTTAGGGGAAGTTAACGTCATCTCTATATTTACATTAAACTCTTCATCTACTTTTACTTCATAAATGAGTCCTAGCTCGTATATATTTACAGGAATTTCAGGGTCGTAAATAGTACTGAGTACCTCTATTACCTGATCTTCTACCTGTCTTGGGGTGATGTCTGTTTTATTTTTTTCCATCTTAGTTTTCAGTTTTAGCTTTGTAGCCTAGAGCGAATAGTTTCATTTTCTTAACCATACTCACTAAACCATTCGAACGTGTGGGTGATAAGTGTTCTTTTAATCCTATTTGATCGATGAAATAAAGCTCATTATTCAGTATTTCATCAGGGGTCTGATTAGAAACAACGCGTATAAGTAAGGCAATAATTCCTTTGGTAATGATCGCATCACTGTCGGCAGTAAAATCTACTTTGCCATCTGTTAATTGGCCATCTAGCCAAACTTGGCTTTGGCACCCTTTGATGATGTTTTCTTCCGTTTTTTTCGTCTGATCGATGATAGGTAGTTCTTTTCCCAAGCTAATGATATGCTCGTATTTATCCATCCAATCGGAGAAGATAGAAAACTCTTCAATTATTTCGTCTTGTCGCTCTTTGATTGTCATTATCGTAACATTTTGATGGCTCTGTTGAGTGCCACAATCATTTTGTCTACTTCTTCTTTAGTATTGTATATCGCAAATGAAGCCCTAATTGTTCCAGGGATATTGTACCAATCCATTAATGGCTGTGTACAGTGGTGTCCTGTCCTTACAGCTATTCCCATCTGATCTAAAATCACACCCACATCAAAGGGGTGCGTTCCATCTACCAAAAAGGAAATTACACTCGCTTTTTCTTGGGCTTCACCAATAAAACGGATGCCTTCAATCTTTTTCAATTCAGCAGTAGCATAATCTAATAATTCTGTTTCGTGCTGATGAATGGCTTCCCAATCCAAGGTGTTTAGAAAGTCAAAAGTAGCGCTCAATGCTACACCTGCAGCGATGTTCGGCGTTCCCGCTTCAAATTTATGCGGCAACTCATTATACGTGGTTTTCTCAAAAGAAACCGTCTTTATCATATCACCACCACCTTGATAAGGCGGCATTTTATTCAATAAATGCTCTTTACCATAAAGTACTCCAATTCCGGTAGGCCCAAACATTTTATGTGCTGAAAAAACAAAGAAATCACAATCCCATGCTTGCACATCTACTTTCATGTGTGGTACTGATTGCGCGCCATCTACCAACACCAATACGTCATTTTCGTGCGCAAAATCGATAATCTCTTTCACTGGATTGATGGTTCCGAGGGCGTTCGAAATATGAACAATTGAAATTAATTGGGTTTTTTCGTTTACCATCGCTTTCAATTCATCTAGCAATAGTTCCCCTTTTTCATTGATTGGAGCAATGCGCAGTTTTGCTTTTCGCTCGTCACAAATCATCTGCCACGGTACAATGTTCGAGTGATGCTCCATGGTAGAAATAATCACTTCGTCGCCTTCGTTTAAAAAGGTTCTACCAAAAGATCCTGCTAATAAATTGATTCCATCAGTGGTTCCTTTGGTAAAGATCATTTCTTCACTTTTGGCTGCATTGAAATAAGCCTGAGCCTTAGTTCTGGCGGCTTCAAAAGCCGTAGTTGCCTCTTGACTCAGCGAGTGAACTCCTCGGTGAATATTCGCATTTTCGAAACTGTAATACGTATTCAAAGCATCAATCATCACCTGCGGTTTCTGCGCAGTAGCTCCATTGTCAAAATAAACCAATGGCTGCCCATTTACCTTTCTTTCAAGGATAGGAAACTGACTTCGTAACGCTTCGATATTAAACCCCATGTGTTATTTTTTTAAACCGTTCTCGATTTTTTCTTCTACTAATAGTCGGAATGACTCGACTCCTACATGCTCTAACACATCAGCTGCAAAAGCGTTCAATAATAATCGAATGGCACTATCTTCTGATAATCCTCTTGCTCTTAAGTAAAAGATTGCCTCTTCATCCAACTGTCCAATAGTAGAGCCGTGGCTACATTTTACATCATCTGCATATATTTCTAACTCTGGTTTAGAGTTGATTGTCGCATCATCAGAAAGTAACACATTGTTATTCGCTTGAAAAGCATTGGTTTTCTGCGCATCTCTGTGCACCATTACTTTTCCGTTAAATACAGCAGTTGCTTTATCGTCTATTACCCCGCGGTATAGTTCATGTGACTCACAGTGAGGAACCAAATGATCCACTCTTGTGTGGTTGTCTACTAATTGTTTTGCCTTAGGTAGGTAAAACCCATTCAGTGAGGTATATCCATTTTCTCCCGCTACCGCAATGTTTAAGTTATTTCTAACAATATCACCGTTGAAGGTAAACGTATTAATGGTAAAGTTTCCACTTTTCTCTTGGTGTACTTGGTCACCTGCTATGTGAAATGATGTAGCATCTTCTTCTTGCAATTTATTCAACTCCAAAAAAGAATTCTCGGCTGCAAAGCACTCATTAACGGCATTGGTAAATGATTTGCCACCATTTAAGTTGTGATAGCTTGACACGACTTTTCCTTCGCTAAAAGCTTCGCCAATAATCAGGTTTCTTGGGTTAGATATGATCTGGTCACCATCGATTAAATTCAAGACATGAATTGGCTGATCTGCTTTTTGTTTTTTAGCAATATGGATAAATGCTCCATCTTGATGAAAAGCAGTATTGATGTTTGCAAAAATCTCATCAGTAGGCACTTTTTTAGAAAAGTAGGCCGAAAATAAATCAGCGTGTTTTTCTTTTGCTTCTGATAGCGCACAAACTGTAACACCTTCTTGTGTTGAAATCTTTGATAAATCGTTGCGGTAAAAACCGTTTACGAACACCAATACATTACTTTCCATTCCTTCTATCAGGTATGGAGTAATATCAATATTTGTCGTGCCTTCAGTTATTTTATATTCCGCTTTTAAAATGCGGTTTACTCGTGTATATTTCCAGTATTCTGTTTTCGATGTTGGAAATTCTAGGCCTTTGATTCTTTCCGACGCTTCATCTCTTGCAGCTTTTGAAGCCGCTGAATCAAAATGAAAATCTTGCACACCAAAAGTCGATAGAAATTGATCTTTAACGTTCATTGTTGCTATTTCGCTCATTATATCCTATTTGAGGTGTGGTAGATTAGGCTTCTATTGCTTGGTCTTTTTTCAACCAATCATACCCTTTTTCTTCTAGCTCTAATGCTAATTCTTTTGGTCCAGATTTGATGATTTTACCATTGTAAAGTACATGCACAAAATCAGGAACAATATAATCCAACAGTCTTTGGTAGTGTGTAATTACAATACTTGCATTATCTGCTGATTTTAATTTATTTACACCGTTAGCAACGATTCTCAACGCATCGATATCCAAGCCAGAATCAGTTTCATCCAAGATGGATAGTTTTGGCTCTAACATGGCCATTTGGAAAATTTCATTTCTCTTTTTCTCACCACCTGAAAAACCTTCATTTACTGATCTAGAGGCCAAAGAATTATCGAGTTCAACTAATGCTGACTTTTCTTTAACTCGCTTCAAGAAATCTTTTGCCGGCATTGGCTCTTCGCCTTTGTACTTTCGTACCTCATTAATAGCCGTTTTTAAAAAGTTAATGTTACTAACACCAGGAATTTCTACAGGGTATTGGAAGGCCAAGAAAATACCTTCTCTTGCTCTATCTTCTGCACCTAAATCCAATAAATCTTTTCCTTCAAAGGTTACTGAACCTTCTGTAATTTCATATTCTTCTCTACCTGCCAAAACTGAAGCTAGCGTGCTTTTACCTGATCCATTAGGACCCATAATTGCGTGTACTTCGCCTGGCTTAACTTCTAGGTTAATTCCTTTTAAAATTGGCTGACCATCAATTGATGCGTGTAAGTTTTCTATCTTAATCATGGTATTTCTTTTTCTATACGTTGGTTCCTCTTTAGAGAATTGTATTGTCGTTTTTATAATTTATCCTACTGATCCTTCTAGGCTAATTTCTAATAATTTTTGAGCTTCAACAGCAAATTCCATTGGTAATTGATTCAAGATTTCTTTACAGTAACCATTTACAATTAACCCAATAGCAGTTTGCTCATCCATTCCTCTTTGCAAGCAATAGAAAATTTGGTCTTCGCCAATTTTAGAAGTTGTTGCTTCATGCTCTACCTTCGCTGATTTATTGCCCACTTCAATGTATGGAAAGGTATGTGCACCGCACTTATCGCCCATTAATAATGAATCACACTGTGTAAAGTTTCTAGCATTCGTAGCTTTTTTACCAATGTTCACTAATCCTCTGTATGAATTATTACTCACACCAGCTGAAATCCCTTTTGAGATAATGGTGCTCTTGGTGTTTTTACCTACATGAATCATCTTAGATCCTGTATCAGCTTGCTGATGATTAGCGGTAACTGCTACTGAATAAAATTCTCCGATAGAGTTATCTCCTTTCAAGATACATCCGGGGTATTTCCATGTAACTGCTGAACCAGTTTCTACTTGTGTCCAAGATATCTTGGAGTTGGTTTCGCACAAACCCCGTTTCGTAACGAAGTTGTATATTCCACCTTTTCCTTCTTTGTTTCCAGGGTACCAGTTTTGAATGGTTGAATACTTTATTTCAGCATTATCCAAAGCAACTAATTCTACTACAGCGGCGTGCAACTGATTCTCGTCACGCATTGGTGCAGTACAGCCTTCTAAATAACTTACGTAACTGCCTTCGTCAGCTACAACCAAGGTGCGTTCAAACTGACCTGTATTCGCTTCGTTAATTCGGAAGTAGGTCGATAATTCCATTGGGCATTTTACGCCTTTTGGAATGTAGCAAAATGAGCCATCGGTAAAAACTGCTGCGTTTAATGCGGCATAAAAATTATCAGTTTTTGGCACTACTGTACCCAAGTATTTGCGTACTAAGTCTGGATGATTCTGCACGGCTTCACTGAACGAGCAAAAGATAATACCCAATTCGTAGAGCTTGTCTTGGAAAGTTGTTTTTACAGAAACCGAATCCATTACAATATCAACAGCAACACCAGCAAGCTTCTTCTGCTCGTCAATTGAAATACCCAGCTTGTTATACATCTCCAACAACTCAGGATCTGCATCATCAAGGCTATCTAACTGCTTTTTAGGTTTTGGTGCTGAGTAATAATGCAAGTCTTGAAAGTCAGGTTTTGGGTAATCAATGTGCGCCCATTCTGGCTCAATCATTTCTTGCCAAGCTTTTAATGCACTCAATCGATATTCAAGGAGCCACTCGGGTTCATTTTTCTTTGCAGAAATGAGGCGAATAATGTCTTCGTTTAACCCTTTCGGTGCTTTATCTGATTCAATATTGGTATAGAATCCGTACTTATACTCGCTGGAGGTTACCTCCGCTAATAATTCATCTTCTGATGCCATAGTTCTGTTTTTTATAGGATTAAATTGAAAAGCTTTCGCCACAACCACAGGTTCGTGAGGCGTTTGGATTAATAAAACTAAATCCTTTACCGTTTAATCCACCTGAATATTCTAATTCAGTTCCCAATAGGTAAAGCATGCTTTTTTTATCAACCACCACTTTTACTCCGTTATCTTCAAATACTTTATCGTTATCTGTTAAGTCTGAGTCAAAATCTAAATTGTACATGAGGCCCGAGCATCCACCACCCTTAACGCCTACTCTTACAAAGCTTCCCTCAGGTTTGCCGCTTTCAGCGAGCAAAGCAGAAATTTTCTCTTTTGCGTTATCTTTTACTTTTATCATTGCCTTAATATTTGTCACAAAGTTAGCTATCTTTATTTAGATTTAATCTAAATAACCTTTAAAAGGGTCAAAAAAAATACCACGAATAGGGTATATAGATACCACATGGATTTTTGCTATGTAACACTGCTCCTCGATTTTGGTTTTACTAACTTTGCCTCATGGAATTTGAAGACAAGAACAACGAGCCAACCCAATTAGGAGAGCTAGGGGAGTTTGGCTTAATCAAGCATTTAACTCAACATGTAAAATTACAGCAACCATCTACCGTTTATGGTGTAGGTGATGATGCCGCTATTATAGAACCAACGGCTGATCATCAATCATTAGTAAGTACCGATATGCTGGTAGAAGGTGTCCATTTTGACCTTTTGTACACGCCATTAAAGCATTTGGGTTATAAAGCTGTTGTGGTAAACCTATCGGACATTTATGCAATGAACGGATTGCCAAAGCAGATCACTATTTCCTTGGCAGTTTCTAACCGTATGAGCGTAGAGGCGTTGGAAGAATTTTATGAGGGTGTTTTACTAGCTTGTGATTTTTATGCAGTTGACCTTGTAGGAGGCGATACCACTTCTTCTAATGCTGGATTGGTAATCAGTGTTACTGCAATTGGTGAAGTGGCAAAAGGAAAAGCTGTTCGTAGAGATGGAGCCAAAGAAAACGATTTGATTTGTGTTTCTGGTGATTTGGGTGGCGCATATATGGGACTTCAACTTCTGGAGCGTGAAAAACGAATCTTTGAAGAAAATTCTGAAATTCAGCCCGACTTAGGTGGAAAGGACTACATTTTGGAGCGTCAGTTGAAACCTGAGGCACGTCACGATATCATCACCAAATTAGCAGAGTTAGACATTCACCCAACTGCAATGATGGATATTTCAGATGGATTGTCTTCCGAAATTTTACACATTTGCGAAAGCTCAGAAGTAGGTTGTGCATTGTATGAAGAGAAGCTTCCAATCGACCCTATGACGGTAACCACAGCAGAAGATTTTAATCTAGATCCTACGGTTTGTGCAATGAATGGTGGAGAAGATTACGAATTGCTGTTTACTGTCCCCATTGACGACCATGAAAAGATTAGAGCAATGGAAGGAATTGCCGTAATTGGTCACGTTACAGATGCTAACTCAGGTAGAGTTTTAGTCACCAAGGGCGGAGCTGCTCAGCCTATCATGGCGCAAGGATGGAATCCAATTTTGAATAAGAAAGACGAAGAGTAATTACGAGATCTTTAAGAATAAAAAAGCAGCTATCTGAAAAGATAGCTGCTTTTTTGGTTATTCAGTTAAGGAGCACTTATTCTCCCTCTAGAAATTCATTTAATTCATCAATTGAACTGGAGTAAGTAAACGCATCATTTACTTTATAATAGTTTTGACTATCAACTGTTCTGCTATATGCCATCTTAGCAAATTCTAGCTTATTTTCTTCGAAAGTAAATATTCCCATCATTTCAACAACTTGATCTGTAGAAACACAGTTGCTCTTTAAGATTTGTTTTGCTAATGTCATCTTATCTTCTGCAAAAGACTTGCTACTGATTGACTTTTTAGCGCTAGCAAAATCTGATGGTGACATTGCAGCACAAACGACTTCTATTTCTTCAACTTCCTTTTCTTCGAATGAGGCTCCATTCGTGCTAGAAGTGGTAGTTGTCGTAGTTGTGGACGATGAAGTAGTGGTAACTTCTGATATTTTTGAAGAGATTGAAGCTCCCATATCTTTCAGGTTGAAGTTTACATTCATATTAACTCCCATTTCAGGATCATTTACACCAACATTCATAGAGCTAGAGGTTGTTTCGGTAGTAGTAATGGTTGTAGTACCCGAACCTTCGTTGGTGATCATGATTTCTTCTTTTTCTTCTGTTGATTCCTCCACTGCAATAGGTGGAGGTGGCAATGTTCGTGCAGGAGCATTTTCAATTGCTACAGAGCTCATGGGTCTTAATACGTACGCTCCTTTTCTATTTTTCTTTAGAATGGCTGTTATTTCCATATTGGGGTCTATCATTAACCCCTTTTTGATAACTCCTAATTCCGCGTCTTTAAAAGTGATTTTTGCTTGTACAAAATCTCCTTTTATTCCATCATAAAAGACTTTAGACTCATTGATGTTTGTCGCCGGAGAGCCATCAACAGTCATTGTAAATGCTTCTCCATCTTCAGAAAATACAATTAGATTAGATTGGGATTGTCCTGATAAAGAGATCAGGATTACAGATAAAGTAACTAGAATGTTTTTCATTTTATTTAATTAGTTGTTTTGCAAATATATCTTCAAATATATATTGATAAATTAAATTTTCAAATTTATGAAGTCGATTAGTCTATCAATGTAGATGTAACCGTATTCCTCTTAAGTTTCTTTTTAATCAGTACATTAACAAAAAGAGTCGAAAGAATTATCAATGCGCCTGTATAAAATCCTGGTGACATTTTTTCATCAGCTCCAAAGATAAGGAGTGCTAAAATAATACCATAAACTGGTTCCAGATTAATCGTAAGACTCACTGTAAAAGGAGTCAATTCCTTCATTACTTCTACACTCACTACAAAAGCAAAAGCAGTGCAAATAACTGCAAGAATTAAAACATAAAACCAATCAGATGAACTCAGCATTAACTCGCTAACAGGAGGAAAACCTTTAAAAATTGCTATGTAAGCTGTAACGGCTAAAAAGCCGCCACCTAACTCATACAATGATATTTTCTGGGCATCATACTGCTTTATCAGGGTGCCATTAATCACTGTAAATAAGGCTGCCAATGCTGCTGCAATTAATCCTAATATAAGCCCAACTTTACTGTCCAATTCGAACTTAAAAATAAAGTATAACCCAACAATGGCTGCACCTCCAAGGATGACCTCGTACAATAACACCTTGCGCTTGAATACTAAGGGTTCTAAAATAGAGGTAAATAAGGATGCTGATGAAATTGCCGCTAAGGTGATGGATACATTCGATTGATTGACCGATTCAAAAAAGAAAATCCAGTGCGCTGCAATGACAAACCCTGTTAGGACTGTTTTCCAAATACCCCCTTTCTTCATTCGCATAGAGGATTTGGTAAAGAGGATAAAGATGGCCAAAACAATCGTCGCTATTCCCATACGAAACCAAACCAACATATCTGACTCAATGGTTATGAGCTTCCCGAGTATGGCGGTAAATCCAAAGATCAGCACTATTAAGTGGAGCAATAGGATGTTTTTGTATTGCGCAATTTTAGCTTTCATTTTGTCAGAATAGGTGAATCGATTAATTAGTCAATAAATTAATCGCTCAAAATTGAATAAAAAAACTGGTAAATCCTTTGTCTTTCCACTTTGCGTTATCCTCTAAGTTCTTTCAGGGGTTTAAAAATAGTTAAGTGCAAATTCGGAGAAATCTTAATTAACAATTAACCATTAGATTTATACGTCAAATTACTCAGCTTAAACAGCACCCTAGCACCTACATTCTCATTCCAATCATGACCAGCACCTGGACTAACCTCACATAAATCAAAACCAATGATTTGCTTTTTGGATTCTGCCAATAAATTGATCAGGTGAAATACTTCTTGAAATTGAAAACCACCAGCCACGGGTGTGCCTGTATTCGGGCAAAGTGTAGGATCTAATCCATCAATATCAAAACTGATGTATACTTTATCAGGAAGATTCATGATGATTTCTCTGCATTCGTCTTCCCAAGCTTTTCCTGCATAATGGGCAGATTTTAAATCCCAATCAAAAAATGTTTTAATGCGGTTTGGGTTGGATTCTATTAATTCTACTTCTTCTGGGCAAATATCTCTTATCCCTACTTGAATTAATTTTTTGACATTGTCAATCTTCAGTGCATTATAGAAAATGGAGGCATGAGAAAATTCAAAACCCTCGTATGCTTTTCGCAAATCAGCGTGGGCATCAACTTGTAGAATACCGAACTCATACTTTTCTGCTAATGCCTGTAAATAACCATAAGGCGTGCTATGATCGCCACCCAATAAACCCACCAATTTTCCTTGGTTCATCCAATGCGAGGTGCGCTCTCTTACCCAAGCGTTTAATTCAGCGGAAGCGTTATTAATCTTAGCTAAAATGGCTTGCATTTCTTCAGAGTCAGCCAACTGATTGCCTTCCTCTAAAAAAGTGATGTAACGTTCAGCATCTTTACGCAGAAGGGTACTTTTTTGGGCAATATCATCCGAAATAGGCTCCATTGCAATACCATATTTCCATGCATCTTTTAAATAAGGATCATAAAAATCCAACTGCAAAGAAGCATCTAATATGGCTTTTGGTCCTTTGGCTGTGCCTGGGCTATAAGAAGTGGTGACATCCCATGGAATTGGAATAATCACCACTTTAGCATCCTCTAATGAATATGGGAATCCGAAAATGTTTCCATTCTCTACAGCAATACTATTTGGATTAAAGTCCCCGTATTTTTCTTCCCAATTCATGGTTTTATGCGTTTAATTTTCTCTTAATAAACGTTGGCAAAGCAAATGCAGCCGTGTGAATTCCTTCGTTGTAGTAATTCAAATTGTTGCTTACTGAGAATTCCTCAGATTTTGCTACATCAAAGTTTTTAGTTGGATGTAGCCCACCCTTTGTGGCCATTTGGAAACTCCAGATACCAGTAGGGTAAGTAGGAATACTAAATGTATAACAGTGAACAGCTTCTTTTCCAAAAACGTCTTTTAGAGCGTGGTTCAGCTCAACAAATACTTGCTCGTTGAACATTGGAGACTCTCCTTGTGCAACTAAAATACCGTTGTCGTTCAATGCTTTGTTACAGTCTTGGTAGAATTTGTTCGTAAACAAACCTTCCGCTGGACCTACAGGGTCAGAACCGTCAACAATAATGATATCATAAGAACCAGCTTTTGCATCTTCTACGAATTTGATTCCGTCTCCGATGATTAAATCTAATTTTTCATGACCGAAAGCAGAAGATAATTGTGGTAAATGCAATTTAGACGCTTCAACAACTGCTTCGTCAATCTCTACCATAGTTACTTTTTCTACTGAACTGTGCTTTAACAATTCACGAACAGTACCACCGTCACCACCACCAATAACTAAGATGTTTTTTGCATTTCCATGCGTCAACATCGCTGGGTGAGCAATCATTTCGTGGTAATGTGTTTCATCCTTTTCAGTACACATAATCATGTTGTCGATGGTCAACATTTTTCCGTAAGCATAAGTGTCTAACACTTTTACTTTTTGGAATTCTGATTGTTTTTCGAATAAAACTTCTCCGGTGTATCGGATTGATAACGCTTGGTTGTCATCCTTATCGGTAAACCATACGTTTCTGGTATATTTTCCGGGGTTTTGACGTTCTTTAGCCTCCACTCTCATTGATGATAAGTCGAAGTCGATACGCTCTAGCTGATCTACTGAACCTCTACGCATTTCTAGCGCAGAGTATGAAGTCGCTTCGAACGCTTTCTTCAAGTAGTCAAACGACTTCCATGGGTTTACCTCATCACCACAAGTAAATAAATCTACTGCAGCATACTGGTATTCCGGCCAAGTATGTATCGCCAAGTGACTTTCTTGGATGACTACTACACCGCTTACACCGTAAGGTGAGAAGTGGTGAAAAGTTGAATTAATAACAGTTGCTCCAGCTGTTTCAGCAGCTGTTACCATACCGTTTTCAATAGTAGAAACTTGGTTCATGATTTCTGGATTACAACCAAAAAATTCAACCAATATGTGTCTTCCTAATGCG
>CBFHLF010000031.1:0-16828 GCA_965656555.1 uncultured Acidiluteibacter sp.
TAATAATAGTCAGACAGCGACTCTGTCATAAACATTGGGAGGTATTTTTTCTCACTGGTCGTGCTATCCATGTAATCGAATATAAAGTCCAGATTTTTAAACACCCGCCGATCCATAAATTCGTCGGATATGTTATTCAAATCAAACTCTACTTTATTGTACACTTCATATTCATAAGCGTCGTATTTCTCTCTATTATTGACATCCTTAAGTGCAATAATACGGTCTAAAATGACATGAGCAGGATTCCCTTTATAAGTAACGGTTACTTCTCCAATGGAAACTCCTCCACCAGTAGTTAGTTCAAAATCTACCGTTTGAGAAACATCTCGTTTTACATATTTCACCTGAGCTTCGTAACCAATGAATGAAGCAACCAATGAATCAGTTGCATAATAAGTATCAAAGGCATAATTCCCATCAATATCGGTCGTTGTCCCTGTTTTGGAGTTTTTGAAAATAATATTTACGAATGGGAGCGGCTCTTTAGACTTTGCATCGACAACCGTACCTTTTACTATAGTTTTCTGTGCATAGGCAATCCCATGGCAGCAGAGCAGCACGGCAAGAAAAGCAAAAAAATGTCGAAAAGCAGTCATTCAGTTAAATAGAGAAATAAAAGTAATAAAATTCAGGCGCATAGATTCTATTGACTCTTAGATAATTCTTCCCAATATTCAACAGCTCTTCTCGTATGAGGAATAACAATGGTTCCACCTACAACATTAGCAATAGCAAACACTTCAAATACCTGCTCAGAAGTAACACCAGCATCGAATGCTTTACCTAAGTGATATTTGACGCAATCATCGCATCGAAGAACCATAGATGATATCAAGCCAAGCATTTCCTTTGTCTTTACATCTAGTGCACCTTCGACATATGCATTGGTATCCAAATTAAACAGACGCTTAATTACCTTATTATCGGCAGCCATGATTTTTTCATTCATTTTAGCTCTGTATTCATTGAATTCATTTACTAATTCACTCATAACATTTTTTATTAGGTATTATTCCTTCTGTTCACCACTCTTGAAATAATGATGCTAACCTCATATAAAAAGACCAAAGGAATGGCTACCAAAATTTGACTTGTAATATCTGGAGGTGTTATAATCGCAGACAAGATTAGGACAATTACTATAGAGTGCCTTCTGTAGGCTTTCATCAATTGTGGTGTTATTAAGCCAATTTTAGATAAAAAATAAACAATGATAGGCAATTGAAACACCAATGCACAAGCAATAACAATTGAGGTGAGTGTACTGATATATGAATTTAAACTAATAGAGTTAGAAACGGTGCTACTCACAGTATAATTGCCCAAAAATTGCACCGATAGAGGGGCAATCACATAATATCCAAAAAGCACACCACTCATAAACAATACAGAACCCCAAAAGACCAAGGCTACTGCCGAGCGTTTTTCTGTCTTTCTTAAACCAGGACTGATAAACCGCCAAATTTCTATTAGCAAATAAGGAAAGGCAAGTATAAACCCTGCAATAGCAGACACCAATATATGTGTGGTAAACTGCCCAGACATCGCGATGTTAATTAAGCTAAATGAAATATCTTCAAAGCACAATTTATTCCCTAAGTCTAACCAATGTGAAAGGTCGCAAAACAGGCGATATGTTAAAAACTCACTCGACTGAGGAGCCAAAATAATTTCGTCAAAGACAAAACCTTTAAACACAAATGCCAACCCCATAAATAGGATGATGGCAATAGCCGATCGAACAAGATGCCATCTTAGGACCTCTAAATGATCAAGAAATGACATCTCTGCCTTGTCTGAAAACTCGTCGTCGTAGGGTGATGTTTTACCTTCCATAAGTGGGCAAATTTAAGGGTAATATCTGTATCAAATAATACCTTCACGAATCAAATCGTGCAAATGTATTAACCCTGCATATTGCCCTTCTTTAACTACTATCAATTGAGAGATATGGTTATTTTTCATCACCTTCAGGGCTTCAACAGCCAAACTACCATAATCAATTGATTTTGGTTCTTTAGACATAATATCTTGCGCCTTAGTAGCGTCTAAAGAGTGATTTGATGAAAGCATTCTCCTCAAGTCTCCATCTGTAATCACACCCTTTAATTGATTATTCTCTACCACGGCTGTTGCACCTAACCGTTTAGATGAAATTTCTACAATAACACTACTTAATGTATCCGTAGGACTAACCGATGGCTTCTCGTTCTGATCAGCTACTTCTCCCACGCGTAAATAGAGCTTCTTTCCTAATGCTCCACCCGGATGATATTTAGCAAAGTCATTTGAAGTAAACGATTTCATGTCAAGCAAACAAACTGCTAGTGCATCCCCAACAGCCAGTTGTGCTGTGGTGCTGGTTGTTGGAGCCAAATTATTTGGGCAAGCTTCTTCTCCTACGGTAGCATTTAATACCACATCGGCAGATTCGGCTAATGCAGAAGCTAAGTTTCCTGTTATAGCTATTATAGCATTCCCAAAGTTCTTAATTAGTGGAAGTAATACTTTCACTTCTGGCGTATTTCCACTTTTTGAAATACAAACAACAACATCATCTCGCTGAATATTTCCCAAATCCCCATGAATAGCATCTGCTGCATGCATATATATAGATGGAGTTCCTGTAGAATTCATTGTTGCCACAATTTTTTGAGCAATAATGGCACTTTTCCCGACTCCTGTTATAACGACTCTACCTTTAGCATTATAAATCAATTCTACAGCTTTTACAAAGCTATCATCAATATAATCAACTAACTTAAGTAGGGCTTCTGATTCATTTTTAAGTACATTCTGGGCAATTATTTTAATGTCTGCGGCAGATTTCAACGGCATTATTTTATATTATTTTAATTTTTGACTAAATTACACTGTAAATCCTAGTAAATTAGTGTTACAAAAGTAATTTAAAATAGCTAAACCAAAATTTCATGCAAACCCTTGAAAAAGTGGATATCCACAAGGAGCTGAAAAGTTTTTTCGGATTCAATAAGTTTAAAGGCAAGCAAGAATCGATCATTCGAAACATTCTTGAAGGAAACGACACCTTTGTAATTATGCCTACAGGTGGAGGAAAATCCATGTGCTACCAACTACCCGCTCTTATTTTTGAAGGCACCGCAATCATTGTGTCTCCGCTAATAGCATTGATGAAAAATCAGGTAGATGCCCTAAGAGGGTTTGCTACAGACGACAGTATTGTTCATTTTATGAACTCTTCACTTAATAAGACAGAAACGGCAAGAGTAAAGCAAGACCTGATGGATGGCAAGACCAAACTTCTTTATGTTGCACCTGAAACATTAACGAAGGAGGAAAACATTGACTTCTTGAAGCAAATTAAACTGTCTTTCGTAGCCATTGATGAAGCGCACTGTATATCAGAGTGGGGTCATGATTTCAGACCTGAATACAGAAAACTTAGATCAATTATAGAGGCTATTGATCGTGTACCTATTGTTGCACTTACTGCAACAGCTACTCCAAAGGTTCAACAGGATATCCAAAAGAACTTAGGAATGACTGATGCAATCGTTTTTAAAGACTCATTTAACCGAAAGAACTTGTATTATGAAGTTCAGCCAAAAAGAGATGTAGGAAGTCAGATTGTTCGATTTATTAAAAATAACATGAATAAATCTGGAATAGTCTATTGCCTGAGCCGTAAAAAAGTAGAAGAAATAGCTCAGACCCTGCAGGTAAATGGGATAAAAGCACTTGCTTACCATGCAGGTTTAGATGCCGGAACTAGAGCAAAGCATCAAGATATGTTTTTAATGGAGGAGGTTGATGTAATCGTTGCCACGATTGCATTCGGAATGGGAATCGACAAACCAGATGTTCGGTATGTAATACACCATGATATTCCTAAAAGTCTTGAAGGCTATTATCAGGAGACTGGCAGAGCAGGTAGAGATGATGGAGAGGGAAAATGTTTAGCATTTTATCGTTATAAAGACATTGAGAAACTTGAGAAGTTTTTACAAGGAAAGCCGATTGCAGAACAAGAAATTGGCCGGCAATTAATATTTGAAACCGTCTCTTATGCTGAAACTGCTGTCTGCAGACGAAAGCAGTTACTGCATTACTTTGGAGAAGAGTATAATGATGAGACGTGCGGAAATTGCGATAATTGTCTAAACCCTAAGGAAAAGTATGATGGGCAGAAAGAAGTAACGATACTTTTATCCACCATCTTGGCGTTAAAAGAACGATTTAAAGCAAAATATATTTCTAATTTTATTGCGGGAAGAGAGACCAGCGAAATCAAAACTTATAATCACCTTTCTCACGAGCTTTATGGTGATGGAAGCAGCATTAGCGACGACCCAAAACACTGGGAATCTATTATCCGACAGTGTATTATTGATGGTTTCTTAATTAAAGAAATTGAAAATTACGGTGTCTTAAAAGTGAGCAAAAAAGGTAAAGAATTCGCAAAGAAACCTGGTAAGGTGGATTTAGTGAAGCCTCACGATTACAGTGAGGATGGAAAAGAAAATGTAGCAGACCATTCCCCAAAAGGAGGTGGCGGTGCAGGAGATGACCAACTGTATGCTATCCTTAAAGACTTGAGGAAAAAAGTGGCCAAAGAGGAAGACCTTCCTCCTTATGTGGTCTTCCAAGATATTTCTTTGGAGGACATGGCAACACGCTATCCGATTACAATTGAAGAGCTAACAAATATTACTGGAGTAGGCCAAGGAAAGGCTGAAAAGTTTGGTGATCAGTTTATTAAGGCGATCCAAAAGTATGTAGATGAAAATGAAATCGACCGTCCTGACGATATGGTGGTAAAGTCAGTCGTCAATAAATCGGGCTTAAAGGTTTACATTATCCAAAGTGTTGACAGGAAACTGCCATTGGAAGATATAGCTTCTGCTAAAGGTAAATCAGTTGATGAAATTTTAGAAGATATCGAGCACATCGTTCAATCAGGAACACGTGTTAATCTTGACTATTGCATTGGAGAACTATTAGATGAAGAGTATCAAGATGAAATATTCGACTACTTTAGGGAAACACCTACAGATTCTATGGAAGACGCTGTAGAAGAATTTGAAGGAGTATACTCAGAACAAGAACTTCGACTGATGCGCATCAAATTCCTATCTGAATTAGGTAATTAAGCAAAATGGAAATCTAAAATCAGCTGAGCTTCTCAAGCTCGGCTGTTTTTGTTTCTAATTCTTCCAAGGCAACCTCCCACTTCTCCATGGTTACCTCTAGTAAAGTGTTATTCTCCTGCCATTGCTTTAGCACCTTATCGTAATCCTTATCTTGGTAAAAAGATGGGTCTTGTAATCGTTCATTTAATTTCAGTGCTGTTTCTTCACAACTAGCAATCTGCTTTTCAGAATTTTGAACGGTATTTTTTAGGCTTTTACAACTCTTCTTTAATGATTTTTGACGCTCAAAAATTTGCTGATCATTGCGTTGACTTGAAGTCCCTTCTTCTTTCGTAGGCAAGTTCTTTTTTTCAGGGCCCTTCTCGATTTCTTTAAAAGAACTTACTTTCCTAGTTCGAAGGAATTCATATACATCCCCAATATGTTGATTTACATTTCCGTCTTTAAACTCATAGACTTTTTCTGTTAAGCCTTGTAAGAAGTCCCTATCATGAGAAATAACGATCATAGCACCATCATAAGCCATCAAAGCTTCTTTTAATATTTCCTTTGACCTTAGGTCCAAGTGATTTGTTGGCTCATCGAGAATTAATAGATTAATCGGCTTAAGCAGCAATTTACAAAATGCCAACCGGGCACGTTCACCACCCGAAAGCACTTTTACTTTCTTATCGACATCCTCACCACTAAATAAAAAAGAACCTAAAAGGCTACGCACTTTTGTCCTCATATCTCCCGTAGCTTCCTCATCAATTGTTTCAAAAAGTGTTTTATTTCCATCTAAAATGTCCGACTGGTTTTGGGCATAGTACCCTAAAGATACATTATGTCCAATCTCAATGGTTCCTGTATACTTTTCAAGGCCAACAATAAGCTTCACCATGGTCGACTTACCTTCTCCATTCTTACCTACAAAAGCGACTTTCTCACCACGAATAATGCTTAGTTCAGCATGATCAAAAATTTGCTTTTGGTCATATGCTTTTCCTACATTATCAACATCTAGTACAACTTTACCTGCTCTTGGTGCAGGTGGAAAATGAAAACGCATAGCACTATTATCCTCAACATCAATTTCTATACGATCAATCTTTTCTAACTGCTTAATACGAGATTGTACCTGTACCGCTTTAGTTGCCTTGGATCTAAAACGATCAATAAACTCTTCTGTATCCTTAATCTGTTTTTGTTGATTATTGTAAGCGGCAATCTCTTGCTCTCTGCGTTCTTTGCGAAGCTGAACATACTTAGTATAAGGAGCTTTATAATCATATACTTTTGCTATCGATATTTCAATTGTTCGATTGGTAACATTGTCCAAAAAGGCCCTATCGTGAGAAATAAGAACAATTGCTCCCTCATAGGTCTTAAGGAAATCTTCCAACCATTGAATGGATTCAATATCGAGGTGGTTGGTCGGCTCATCAAGAAGCAATAAATTAGCATTAGTCAATAGAATTTTAGCAAGTTCTATACGCATTCTCCATCCACCACTAAATTCTGACGTTTGACGGGTAAAGTCTGAACGCTTAAAACCCAAACCCAATAAAAGCTGTTCAATTGAGGCATCCATATTGGAGGCATCTAATACGACCAACTCTTCATTTAAATGCGTTAAATCGTCTAAAAGCTGCAAATAGCTCTCCGATTCATAATCTTCACGAGTAACCAATTGCGTATTGATGTGATCGATTTTGTCTTGTATACGTGTTAGTTTATCAAAGACCGTGGCCGTCTCTTCCCAGACTGTTCTTCCTTCTTCAAACTCCATATCCTGAGGCAAGTATCCAAGAGTAAAATCAGTTGGAGTAGATATATTCCCAGAATCAGCCAGTTGCACACCTGCCAAAATTTTTAACATGGTAGACTTACCTGCACCGTTCTTTCCCACCAAACCAATTCGTTCTTGCTTATTGATGATAAACGAAACGTTGTTAAACAAGAATCGATCTGCAAAACTTAATGTAATTTTATTCACTCCTACCATATTGCAAAAGTACAAAACACGAATAGATGAGCGACTTAATTAACAAGCATAAAATTCAAGTTTCTAAAACAGCCGAGATCGTCACCTCTGGTGAACTTTCAAAAGAAACCAAGGAGATTTGGATCGTGTTACATGGCTATGCGCAACTGCCAGAATACTTCATTAAAAGTTTCAGGGGTTTAGAAAATGCCTTTATAATTGCGCCCTCAGCATTATCAAGAGCATATTTAAATGGATATAATGGAAGAGTTGGAGCAATATGGATGACGAAGCATGAAAGAATAGATGAAATAGCTGATTATACCAATTACTTGGATAAAATAGCTGAACACTTTAATCTATCCAATTACAATAAAGCTACCATAAACTTACTAGGGTTTTCTCAGGGTGCTGCTACAGCAAGCAGGTTCACTGCACATACCGACTTAAAAATAGATCGATTAATTCTATGGGGTGGAATTTTACCTACTGAATTGGAAAACAATGACCGCATAATGCGCACAGAGCGATACATCGTCTATGGTGAACAGGATGAATTTATCTTGCCTCAAAAAAATCAGTTCCTAGAGACAATAGCTAAATACGAATCAAACGGCTTCCATGTATTAAGTTATAACGGTGTACATCGAGTACCCAATGGTGAGTTTTTAAAAATCCACAGCAAACATTGGACATAAAAAAAGTCCTTTTGAAGAATCAAAAGGACTTTTAAAATTTTTGTGATGGTATTAATAGTTCCAAAGATCATGTTCGGTATTTACAATCTCCTCTTCAATTCTTTCTGACTCTAACAACAAATCAATCCCTGCTGTATACCCATTTAACTTTCTGTTGTTATAAACATTCGTCTCTTGGTAGATATAACTACTAAACATTCTTTTCCAGAAATAATCGTCGAAAGACATACGAGCTCCATCATTACCAGAGTTGTAAACTTCAGCATTAGCAAAAACATATCTTGCCTCAGGGAAATAAATAACGAATGGACGAACTTTTGATTGGTTCTTTGGATTGATAAATATTGGAGAAATACCAATTATTCTAACATCCATTACAGATCGTTCACGATCAAAAAACCAGTCTTCCTTCATTTCGAAGCTTACAACGTCAGCACTAGTGAAAGGAACAGTAAGCTCAGATTGTGTCTCAAAGCCATTCTCATCATAATCTGTAACAACCTCAGTATACTGCATTTTTTCCTCTGCCTCAGCTTGAGTCAACTTTACAGTAAAACCGGAAATTTCCGGATCAAAAGCTTGAATAGTACCTTCGTTAATACCTTGTTTAATAACGTCAATTAAACTCATACGCACATAACCAAGCTCATTAATAGGCTCATTAGGGTACTTCATTGGATAGTTTTGCTTCTCATTAAGCTCAACCATTCTCCAAACGCGCTTCGTATACATTACATCAGCTTCACGGACATGTGTGTAAGGAATCACTTTTCTCGTTGGTGTATTCTCTTTGATGTAAACCCCATCAAGAATAGCATTCTCTTGAGCCATTACAGCACTGCTAGAAACTAGTAGACCTAATGCAATGAATAATTTAAATTGACTTTTCATAATACTCGTTTTATATCATCTTAAATACGACAGGAGTTGAAAATCGAGTTGTGCCGTCAGGCATCTTAACTTTTACGTTCTCGAAAGATACTGTAGTATTTCTTTTCACTCTTTTGAGTTTATCTTTTACCTCGGACGAAATCTTACCACCTCTTACTTTAATAGTACTGGTAAATCCATCTACAACGTAGCTGAACTCATAGGAGATTACGTCTACCTTAACGTCAAATACAAACCCTTCCATATCCAAAAACAATCCAGAAACAGCAGCTAAAACTCGTGGAGATAAAGCACCACTAGACTTACCTGAAATTAATGCCTTAGGTGTAGGAATCTGTTTAACTCTAAAGTCCATTGACCCCATCACTTTGCTTTTTCCACTAACTTCAGCGTTAACAGTTATCTTAACGTCACCAGGCTTAGTAACATTGACAACCCATTCGCCTCCAGTTCCCTTCTTGATAGAACCTCCGCCACCTGAAATAGATGGACGAATAGATTCAGCAGGAACGCCCGGCGCAGAAATTGATACTGGATTTGGAACGCCCATGTAGAATACGTTCATCTTTGTCGCCGAAATAGTAGTACTCGGTTTGGCAACCATATAAGTTGTCTCGAACGTTCTAGGAATAATCTTTCCACCTGGAGCTTCAAAGTTAATGGCACCTTTCCATGTATACTCGCCTTCAGATCTAGTAGGAACTTTTATGTAACCTTTACCATCAACCATGCGAACATTTAAAGAGTCGCCTGAGGACTTAAATCCTTCCCCATCCTCTTCGATATCTTTACCTACAACAATTTTTGGATTTTTAGTAGAATCCATTGCTGCTAAGAAGATCTCAGCTCTAAAAGTATCGCCTAACAAAATGTAGTTCGAAGGTGAAATAACAGCTGCCTCTAATTTGTTAAATTTAAAAGAAGCTGCATCAACTGATGCAAATAGATACTTTACTGCATCCGATTCAAAATTTCTAATGTCTGTTTGCAACTTTGAAAGCAAGGTAATTGTAGCCGCTGCAGGAACACCATAAAAATTAAATGTCTCCCATGAAGAGGTAGTTCCTCCACCTTCTTTCTTGTCAGAAAAATCAAATGTTTTGGTCATTGACTTATAAATAGCTGAATTGGTATCGATACGTGAACCAACAGTATTCTTAAAATCATCTAACTTCAACTTAAGCGATGTAGCGGAAAGGTAACCAGTCTTTGGCTTAGATGGCTCTGACCCGATAAGAATGGAAGTACCAATATCAGTATTATCCTTAGCATCAATATACTCCAAACTTAAAATAGTATCTCTACCTGCTTCATTTTGACCAATAACAGCCGTTGTATCCAACTTTTGAAGGTCAGCAACAATTTTGACTTTAATACGGTCAATGTAACTACTTGCTTCATCAGCTGATTGTCTAATCGCCTGAGCTTTATCATAAAAAGGCTTAACCTTTTCCTTATTCTCATTATAAGAAGCCTCAAAATCATTGTATAGATCTGAATTCTTCTCTTTAAAATTCGAAATTGTTTTCTCTAAACCATCGTTAATAGTAACAAATGAATCTAGAATCTCTTTGGAAACATTCAGTGCCAAAAGCGCCGTAAGCACTAGGTACATCATTCCAATCATTTTTTGCCGTGGTGGCAATTTACCTCCTGCCATGTTCTTTAAAGTATTTTAATGTAATTGTAAATAGTTAATTAAGCTCAATTATAATTAAGCATTCACATTCATTGCAGTAAGCATATTTCCGTATACTCTATTCAATGCACCTAGGTTTTTAGATAGCTCAGAAATGTTCTCTTTATATTTCTGTGTATCTTCAACAGAGTTATTCAAGTTGGTAATCAAGTCGCTCATTCCCTCAAACGCTTTGTTCGTTGTTTCCATGTGCTGACTAGCAGAATTTAATTGTAACTCATATACATTGTTCAACTCAGATAACTTAGCAGAAATTGACATAAGATTCTCAGAATAAGAATTACCCGCATCAGGAGAAACTGAAATACCAGTTAAACTTTCAGAAGCTTTTAGATAAGAATCTGATAACTGACCCATATTTGAAGAAGCTGCTTTAACATTATCAACAAACTCGTTGGTTGCTACAGAAGCGTCAGAAATATTATTCAAATGAGAAGTATGATCTGATAAATTTTGAAATCCTTTCCCTAAACTTTCAATTAATTCAGGACCGATTTTAGCCTCTTCTAGCATTTTGTCAAGCTCTTGGGAAACAGCGTCACCGCCACCTCCTACATTTCTTCTTGAAGGCATAGACATTGCGTCGTCTTCAATACCTGCCAATTCAGGGTAAGCCAATGTCCAATCCACTTCAGTGTGTGGTGGTTCAAAAGCAGAAACCGCGAAAATAAGTGCTTCCACACTCAAACCAATAATAAGCATCGCTGATGCTCCAGGCCAGTGTTGGATCTTAAAAAGTGCTCCAACAATTACAACTGCGGCTCCCATACCGTAAAGTAGACCCATGATTTTCTTTCCTTTCTTGGTCTCAAATAAAAACTCAACAAATCCCATAATAAATAAGTAGTTTAATAAATAGATAAATAATTAGTTAGTGTAATCTTTGCTAGATTATAATTGGTCGTTTGTCCCTCTTCCCAAATAAGACATCACGTTTCTAAAACCAATATAACACTTAGCGGTATCTTGATATTCGTATGTTCTAGTTCCGTTCATTAGGTAATAACCTACATCTTTCCATGAACCACCTCGAATCACTTTTCGCTTCAATGACGGTGGATCAGAATCTTTCGCTTCATAAACATAATCCATGTTTAAATCGTGAGCAAAATTGTAAGATGCTTCATCAAAGGCATTACTAGTCCACTCTGCTACGTTACCTGCCATACAAAACAACCCATAATCATTCGGATTGTAAGCATTAACTGCAACAGTAGTAAGACCACCATCATCTACATAGTTACCTCTTAATGGCTTAAAGTTACCTAAGAAACAACCTTTAGTATTTCTTATGTAAGGACCACCCCAAGGATATTGGTTATTATCTAGACCGCCACGTGCAGCCCACTCCCACTCAGATTCTGTTGGAAGTCTGAAGTATTGAACAGTAGTCATACCTCTTTGATCTAAATAGTTATTCAACAATTCACTTCTCCAAATTGAGAAAGCTCTTGCTTGCTTCCAACTAACCCCTACTAATGGATAGTCATCATAAGATGGGTGCCAGAAGTACGCATTTGTTAACGGCTCATTGAATGAGTAGGTAAAATCATGCACCCAAGCTAACGTATCAGGATATACATTAATAATGTCTTTTTTAATAAATACCGAACGATCAATTTTTCCTTGCTCTCTATTCTTACGAGCAGATGCTGCCTGCCAATCAATCCAAGAATATTCAAACATTAATTTACGTGTATCGATTTCCTTTCTACCATAGAAACGCTCGTAATCTGGCAAGAACATTACCTCTAATGCTTCTCTTTCTTCTTCACCATTCCATCTAAATTTAGCATCCCAGTTGATTGTCGGTGGCTCAATATCTTCGCCATAAGCGTTAACTGTATTAAGATACTCTTCTGAAACTTCCTCTCCTAAAATTTTACGAGCGATAGAATCCTTTACCCAATATACAAACTGGCGGTACTCATTATTAGAAATTTCGGTCTGATCCATGTAAAACGCAGCAACAGATACCACTTTCGTTTGTGAAACTGTTGAGTTTGATACATCCTCATCGGTATTTCCCATGGTGTAACTACCCTGAGGAATCAATAACATTCCATAAGGTACAGGTTGGTAGAACATCTCTCTACCTTGAACACCTATAAGTTCGCCGTTCTCCTGACTACAAGAAGAAAACAAAGCTATGATTGCTCCAAATATGACTAACTTTTTCATCTTTTTCTTTTTTTCTATTTCGACCCTTACTACGAAGTCGTGTTTTGAGGGGAGCTTATACCCCTATTTTTTTAAAAGGTTTCAAATATACCTTTTTTTTATAAAAATCTTACACTCTTATAACGCTGCACCTTAAGTGGGTTACTTATTGGGTAACAATACCCTACCATAAACTCTAGTGAACCATTACTATAATCATTCAATAAAGAAATGTTGTAATCGTAAGACACTCCCACTTTTAATCCTTCTAACATCGGAACATTCACCCCAGCAAGGATGGCAATTGCATCTTCATATCTATAAGAAAGACCACCCCATACAAGCTGGTTGTATTCTAGGTTAACATTTAAATCAACTTGCGTAGAAGAAACATCAGACTTGATAAAAATAGAAGGCTTCAATTCAAACGGACCTGCAAAGCTAATATTGTATCCACCCATCACATAAAAATGACGCGCTAAAGAATAATCTAAACTTGAACGATCAGCTGCAGCGCTTAATTGCGGTGCAGTCAAATGTGTAGTTGAAAGACCCACATAAAAATCTTGAGTAGCATAATACGCTCCAAATCCCAAGTCAAAGGTTAAATCAGAAACCTCTGAATCCGGAATAGATGGATCTTCTGAGCCGTTTCCTAAACCATTAGGTCCTGATGTAATCCAATCACCATTAACTGATTTATTATAAATTCCTCCTTCAATACCAATAGATAACAACCCATTACCGATATTTTTATGGTAAGCATAAGCAAGTTTGGCGTTTAGCGTCTTTTCAAAACCTAATTCATCTTGCCAAACAGTTAACCCTACACCGCTGTTGAATCGGTCAAACGGACGAACCTTCGCATCCAAACTAAATAAATTAGTCTGCGGCCTTCCTTCAAATCCTAGCCATTGCTGACGAGAAATTAACGTAGCACAATAGGCATTGCTTACTCCTGCGAAACCAGGGTTTACAGCAAGCTTGTTGAACATATTTTGTGTAAACTGAGGATCTTGTTGTGCAAATGAATCTGCAGCAAAAAGAACTAAAATACTAAGTAACAGTTTCTTCATAGGATGAAATATCTTTTAATCAGAGATTTTGGTGCACTAAAATACCTAAAATATATAAGCTGTTAAACTTTTTTAACGATTCTCTTGTATTTTTTTATGTGGACGGATATTTTCTATCGCAGTTTCTTGAGTGTCTGCACCCATCGATCTGGAATTTCATTATTGCACGCCGTTTGATAATCTAGGTAACTACAAGGTACAAGTAAATGTCGCTCATACTTACTCTTAGCTGCATTTGGATAAGGCACATCCATAAACCATCGATCACTTTTTTCACTTTTATAAAAAGTAATGTCCGTTTTTTGATCTTCCATCGCTACAGTGTACTTTATATATTCCGTTTTATTACATGCAGGAAAATCTTGCTTTCGATTGAACACCCCATCCATAAAGTACCACACCATTTGCGCCAATAAGTGGCTAGTTTGCCCATTAAAATCGAGCGTAGGATTTACTTCATAAAACCCGATAGATGTTAGCTTATCACTCATTCCTGCATAGCGTGCCAATTGGCATGCTTCGTCACCAAATAACCCATTAGGAGTTGCTCCAGAGCAAGCAGGTGCTTCAGACTGCCTAATGGAGGATATATCAAAGCTGATAAAATCCGCATTTCTGATAATGGGTTCATTTTCTCGAATATCTGCTCGAACCATACCCAATCTGTAGGTGTCAAAGTAAAGACTATCAATTAGATTAACTTCATTACGACTGACAAAATAAGATTGGTATCCTATATTACTAAAGTTGAACAAGTAGTTAGGTTGATGCAGCACGATCTTACTTAAGTAATTCTTTGCATTGATTGGTTGAGAAGAATCTCCAATATTGAAAGCCGAATCGATGGCTGTATGGTTGACCGTTTGCTCCAACTTTTCGTAAGCCAAAAAGTTAGCATAAGTTAAGTCTTTTGTTCCTCCAATAACGATTGGAATAACTCCTTCCTTAATTAATCCTGAAATCGTGGCTGAGAGGGCAAAATAGGTATCTGATAATGACTCTCCTTGTTTTATATTTCCAAGATCAATGATATGCTCGAATCCAACACCTCTATACAGTTTGTAAAAATAATTCCTAAAAACATTAGGAGACATCGAAGCTCCCATACTGTTGGGGTTTCCTCGATCTTCCATTACTCCTAGTAAGGCAATACGATCAGTTTTTTCTAATTGAAAACTACCCACATTACTCGTTGTTCTAATTTTAATAGCATCACCAAGTTGATCAGGTTCATAAACAAAATTTGGGTTGATTTTATTTAGGTCAACTCCCTCAACGAAATCTAAAAATTCCATTTTCTATTTCTTTTTAGGTGCAGCTTTTTTGGTTGTAGTCTTCTTTGCAGTTGTCTTTTTAGCGGTAGCTTTCTTCTTCGCCGGCGCTTTTTTTGTTGTCGTCTTCTTAGCTGTGGTCTTCTTAGCAGCTCCACCTCTACCCTTCTTTTCCGGGGCTTCTGCTGATAATTTAAGACATTCCTCTAATGTTAATGATGCAGGTTCTACGTCTTTAGGAATTTTTACATTTTTCTTACCATGCTTAATGTAAGGACCGTATCGGCCATTGAGCACCTGCACATCAGGATCTTCATCAAACACTTTGATGTACTTGTCCTTCTCTGCCTGAATTTTAGCTTTCACTACCTCAACAGCTCGTTCTTCGGTAATGGTCATCGGATCATCTCCGTCTGTCTTTTTTAGCGACGCAAATAGTTTTCCGTACCGGATATATGGACCAAATCGACCAATAGCAGCGATCATCTTTTCTCCATTATATTCACCTACTTCCCTTGGTAACTTAAACAAGTCGAGTGCCTCTTCAAATGTAATGGTCTCTAAGTTTTGAGTTGTAAGCAAACTCGCAAACTGCGGTTTTTCTTCATCCTCCGAATCTCCAATTTGTGCCATTGGCCCATATCGACCTATCCGAACGATCAACTTCTTACCAGTTTTTGGATCTTCACCTAAGTAGCGTTCACCACTAGCACGATCAGCGTTTTCTAATGTATCCACCACATTGGTATGAAATGAGGTATAAAATGTTTCGATCATTTTATTCCATTTACGCTGCCCTTCTGCGATATCATCAAACTGCTTCTCCACGTCTGCAGTAAATCCATAATCCATAATTCGCTCAAAGTGCTGCTGCAAGAAATCGGTCACAACCATTCCTATATCTGTAGGAAACAGCTTATTCTTTTCTGCACCTGTATTTTCTTTCTTGGTATCTTCTGAAAGCTTTTCAGGAGTCAACGACATTTGGATGTATTCTCTTTCCCAGCCTTCTCTAGCCTCTTTAACCACATAACCTCTTTTCTGTACAGTAGAAATCGTTGGTGCGTATGTAGAAGGACGTCCAATACCTAACTCTTCTAACTTTCTAACCAAACTCGCTTCTTGATAGCGAGGTGGATGTTGTGCAAATCGTTGAGTGGCGGTAATTTCTTTAAGCAATAACTCTTGCCCTTTTTTCATTGGAGGCAATACCCCTTCTTTTTCTTCTTCGCTATCCTCATCATCATTTGACTCGAGGTACACTTTTAAAAATCCTTCAAATTTGATCACCTCACCCCTAGCTACAAAATTTTCTTTCGCATCAGAAACATCAATGGTTACCGTCGTCTTTTCTAGCTGAGCATCGCTCATTTGAGAAGCAATGGATCGTTTCCATATTAAGTCATACAATCGAGACTCTTGAGAAGCACCGCTTACTGCATGGGTAGAAAACTCTGTTGGCCGAATGGCTTCGTGCGCCTCTTGTGCTCCTTTAGATTTGGTATTATACTTTCTTGTTTGTGCATATTCGCTGCCGTAAGCAGACGTAATTTCTTTTTTTGCTGCATTTAACGCTGTATCCGATAAATTAACCGAATCCGTTCTCATATAGGTAATCTTACCAGCTTCATATAGTCGTTGTGCAACGCTCATTGTCTGACTCACTGAAAAACCTAGTTTTCTACTCGCCTCTTGTTGTAATGTGGAAGTTGTAAATGGAGCAGTTGGCGATTTCTTTGCTGGTTTTGTTTCTAAGTTAGCAATCGAAAACTTAGACGATTGACATGCCGCTAAAAACTCCTCTGCCGCTTTCTTCTCTTTAAATCGTTTAGGCAATTCTGCCTTCAGCACTACCTTACCATCTATCAAGAAATTTCCCACCACTCGATAAGAAGAAGAGCCTTTAAAGTTCATTATTTCGCGTTCCCGCTC
>CBFHLF010000032.1:0-16314 GCA_965656555.1 uncultured Acidiluteibacter sp.
AGTGGAGTAAAAGTGGCTTCGGTTTCTACTGCGTTCCCATCAGGACAAGCACCTCTTTCAACAAAAATTGATGATACCCAATTCGCCTTAGATCAAGGTGCAGACGAAATAGACATGGTGATCTCTCTTGGGAAATATCACCCAGGTGAGTATCAGTTTGTATTCGATGAAATTGCAAAAATAAAAGAGTTGTGTGGAACACAGGCACGCTTAAAAGTGATCTTGGAAACCGGAGAAATTGGCACTCTGGATGATGTCAGAAGGGCGTCTGATATCGCTATTTATGCAGGAGCTGATTTTATTAAAACCTCTACCGGAAAGATAGGGTCTGCAGCATCAATTCCTGTTACACTAACTATGCTATATGCCATAAAGGACTATTATTTAAAAACGGGAAATATGATTGGAATGAAGCCTGCAGGCGGAATTTCCACCTCTAAGTTGGCCATTCATTACCTAGTGATGGTAAAGGAAATATTAGGAGATCAATGGCTTTCAAATAAATGGTTCCGCTTCGGGGCAAGTAGTTTAGCTAATGATGTATTGCTGCAGTTGGAAAAGCAGCGTCAAGGAATTTATCAATCAAAAGATTACATTGCAATAGACTAGTAGAATATGAGTAAGAAAAAAACGGAGACAGAGAAGATAAGCTGGGAGTATGCTGCAGCTCCCGAAAGTGCAGGACATATTCAATTGAAAGAGAAATACGATCATTTTATTGATGGGAAGTTTCAGCAACCCTCATCGGGAAAATACTTTTATAGCATTAACCCGGCCACCAATCAAAAGATAGCCTCAGTTGCCGAAGGAAATACTGCAGATGTAGACAAAGCCGTGAAGGCAGCTCGAAAAGCATATGATACTGTTTGGTCGGTAATGCCTGCCTCAGAACGGGCGAAATATTTATTCCGAATAGCACGATTGATACAAGAAAAGGCGAGGGAATTTGCTGTTATTGAATCACTCGATGGCGGTAAACCAATTAGAGAGTCAAGAGATATTGATATTCCACTGGCAGCAGCTCATTTCTTTTACTATGCAGGGTGGGCCGATAAACTTGATTATGCATTTCCTAACCGAAAACCACAATCCTTGGGTGTAGCAGGACAAATTATTCCGTGGAACTTTCCATTATTGATGGCAGCTTGGAAAATTGCTCCTGCTTTAGCATGCGGAAATACAGTAGTGCTTAAACCTGCAGAAACTACTTCTTTGACTGCATTAAAACTAGCTGAACTGATTCAAGAAAGTGGACTGCCTGAAGGCGTGGTAAATATAGTTACAGGTGATGGAAAGGTCGGTGCTGAGATTGTAGGGCATCAGGGTGTAGATAAGATTGCTTTCACTGGTTCTACCGTAGTGGGAAAATTAATACAGAAAACACTAGCAAGCACCGATAAAAAGGTAACCTTGGAGCTTGGTGGTAAAGCAGCAAATATTGTTTTTGAAGATGCTCCGATTGATCAAGCAGTAGAAGGTATTGTAAACGGTATCTACTTCAATCAAGGCCACGTGTGCTGCGCAGGATCTCGATTGTTTGTTCAGGAGTCCATCAAGGACATTTTTATAAAAAAGCTTCAAGATAGAATTGATACGCTTATTGTAGGAGATCCGATGGATAAAAATACCGATGTAGGTGCGATCAACTCAAAAAGCCAATATGAAACCATTCAAGGTTACATTGAGATAGGTAAAAAAGAAGGCTTAGAGTTGTTTCAGTCTTCCTGTCAACTGCCGAAAGAAGGATATTTTATACGGCCTACACTTTTTACCAATGTAGCACAATCAAGCAGGCTATCGAAAGAAGAGATCTTTGGGCCAGTCTTGGCTGTTCAAACATTTAGAACGGTGGATGAGGTGATTGAAAAAGCCAATAATACCCCCTATGGCTTGTCCGCCGGAGTTTGGACGGATAAAGGGTCCAAGATTTTTAATTTGACTAGTCGATTAAAAGCAGGTATAGTTTGGGCCAATACTTACAATAAGTTCGACCCAACATCGCCCTTTGGTGGATATAAAGAAAGTGGATTTGGCAGAGAAGGTGGTCTTCATGGATTGTCAGCATACCTTAAATTTGATTAAACGGTGAACTTATGAGCGAACGAATTAATGTTTTGAAAACACACAAATTATATATTGGGGGAGCTTTTCCTAGAACTGAATCTGGGCGATTTTATTCCCCTTCAAATGCAAAAGGAGAATCGTTAGGCAATATGTGTCTCTCTTCTCGCAAGGATGTGCGAAATGCAGTTGTGGCTGCTAGAAAAGCGCAAGCAGGTTGGGCCGATCGCACAGCTTATAATAGAAGTCAGATTTTATACCGCATTGCTGAAGTGCTGGAAGGCAGAAGAGCTCAATTTATTGCAGAGTTAATGCTGCAAGATAGTAGTGCAGAAGAAGCCGAGAATGAAGTGAATATTTCTATCGATCGATTGGTGTATTTTGCAGGATGGTGCGATAAGTATCAGCAACTGTTTAGCACTGTTAATCCAGTTGCAAGTGCTCATTTTAACTTTTCATCCTTAGAGCCCACCGGTGTAGTGAATATTATTGCACCACAGCAATTTTCATTGTTAGGTTTGGTCAGTTACATTGCTCCAATTATTGCAGGAGGAAACTCGTGTGTTATTTTAGCATCTGAATCTAAACCGCTCTGTGCTATTTCCTTTGCAGAAGTATTAAATGCATCAGATTTGCCAGGTGGAGTAGTTAATTTACTCACCGGAAATAAAGGGGAGCTATTAGATCATATGGCGTCGCATATGGATGTGAATGCTGTTTGTTACGCAGATGACAACCGGGAGGAGTTGACTAAGATTAAAGAGGCTTCAGTTGAAAACTTGAAACGAGTAAAATCATATACCGCAGATTTGCTGACAGACTCACCTGAAAATCCATACATTATCAATGACTTTCAAGAAGTGAAAACTACTTGGCACCCCATTGAAGTTATCGGAGGTGCCAAAGCATCGTATTAAAAAATTACTGAATAGAATGACACAAGAAGAACTAAAAGAATTACTTTTTACTGCAATCAAATCGGCTTACAAAGGCGGCCTAGAAATATTGGACGTTTATGATTCTGAATTTGCAGTAGAACTAAAAGATGATAATAGCCCATTAACGGAAGCGGATAAGAGAGCTCATTTAGCCATTATGGATGGGCTTCTCCCGACAAAAATTCCTGTGCTAAGTGAGGAAGGAAAGTCAATTCCTTTTGAAGAGCGCACTGCATGGGCAAATTTATGGATTGTTGATCCATTGGATGGAACGAAAGAGTTTGTCAAAAGAAATGGCGAGTTTACCGTAAATATTGCCTTGATTAATGAAGGAAAGCCGGTGATTGGTGTTATTTATGTGCCAGTATCTAAAGTCATGTATTTTGGCCTGATGGGTGAAGGAAGTTACAAGATTGAGAATTATGATGAATTAGATGGTGCCAACACCATTGAGATTTTATTGGAAGCTGGTAAAGAGTTGCCACTGGATCAGGAAGAAAGACCTTACACTGTGGTAGGAAGTCGATCGCATATGTCTGCCGAAACAGAAGAGTTTATCAATAAGGCCAAGGATGAGTATGGCGATATTGATATCATTTCTAAAGGGAGTTCGCTAAAATTGTGTATGGTTGCTGAAGGTATTGCAGATGCTTATCCTCGATTTGCTCCAACTATGGAGTGGGACACAGCTGCAGGCCAAGGAATCGTAAATGCAATGGGAGGTCAAGTGATTGATCAAACGACGCAAGAGCCGATGGTATATAACAGAGAAAATTTATTAAATAATTGGTTCCTAGTAACCAAATAGACCAAGAATTAATGAAAAAAATAGCCCTAATAACTGGAGTGACCGGACAAGACGGCGCTTACCTTTCAGAACTTTTATTGAGTAAAGGTTATGAAGTACACGGAATTAAACGAAGAAGTTCGTTATTTAATACTGAGCGAATAGATCACCTATACACCGATTTACATGAACAAAACGTAAAGTTTAAACTGCATTATGGAGATATGACAGATTCGTCAAATATCATCCGAATTATTCAAGAAGTTCAGCCAACGGAGATTTACAATTTGGCTGCGCAATCGCATGTAAAGGTTTCTTTTGAAATGCCGGAATATACTGCTAATGTAGATGCGATGGGTACCTTGAGAATCTTAGAGGCAATCCGTACATTAGGGTTAGAAAAAACATGTCGTTTTTACCAAGCGAGTACATCTGAGCTGTATGGAAAAGTGCAAGAAGTGCCGCAAACAGAAACGACTCCTTTCTATCCACGTAGTCCATACGGGGTAGCTAAGTTGTATGGGTTTTGGATTGTAAAAAATTACCGTGAAGCTTATGGCATGTATGCGTGTAATGGCATTTTGTTCAATCACGAAAGTCCATTAAGAGGTGAAACATTTGTTACTAGAAAAATTACGCGAGCCGCGGCTAGAATCAAGCTAGGGTTGCAAGCCAAATTGTATTTAGGAAACCTAGATGCTAAGCGAGATTGGGGTCATGCAAAAGATTACGTTGAAGGGATGTATTTAATGCTTCAGCAAGAAGAGGCGCAAGATTATGTATTGGCGACTAATGTAACTACTACAGTTAGAGATTTTGTTTCGAAGGCATTCAAGAAAGCAGATATTGATGTTGTTTGGGAAGGAGAAGGAGTAGAAGAGAAAGGGAGAAATAAAGCGACGAACGAAATAATTGTAGAGGTTGATCCAAATTATTTTAGACCAACTGAGGTGGATTTATTGATCGGTGACGCTTCTAAAGCAGAAAAAGAATTGGGTTGGAAACCAACGCATAATTTGGATGAGTTGATTGATGATATGATGACATCAGATCTAGCACTATTTCAACGAGATAAGTATTTACTTGACGGAGGTCATAAAGTAGTCAATACCAATGAATAAATCAGATAAAGTATATGTTGCCGGACATCGAGGGATGGTTGGCTCTGCTATCGTTAGGGCTTTAAAATCAGATGGTTTTACAAATATAATTGGCAAAACATCTGCTGAGTTAGACTTAAAAAATCAAACAGCTGTAAATCGGTTTTTTGAAGAGGAATGTCCTGCTTACGTCTTTCTTGCTGCGGCAAAGGTCGGTGGGATTCAAGCAAACAATACCTATCGAGCGGATTTTTTGTATGATAATATGATGATTGCTGCTAATGTTATCCATGCAGCACATGCTTATAAGGTGGATAAGTTGCTTTTTTTGGGGTCTTCTTGTATTTATCCTAAAATGGCCCCCCAACCGCTAAAAGAAGAGTACTTGTTAACTGGTGAGCTAGAGCCTACCAATGAGCCATATGCAATTGCCAAGATTGCAGGAATAAAATTGTGTGAAACGTATCGTAGTCAGTATGGAAGTAACTTTGTTTCGGTCATGCCGACTAATCTATATGGGCCAAATGATAATTACGATTTGAATAATTCCCATGTTTTGCCGGCATTGCTAAGAAAGTTTCATACTGCTACTCAAAATGGCGACAAACAGGTTCAAGTATGGGGCTCTGGCAGACCTATGAGGGAGTTTTTGCATGTGGATGATTTAGCACAAGCTTGTATGCATATAATGCAAAATTACGACGGTGACGAATGGATGAATGTAGGTACAGGAAAAGACGTAACGATTCGAGAACTGGCTGAGATTATCAAGAAAATAACTGGGTTCAAAGGAGAGTTGATTTTTGATGCTAGTAAGCCGGACGGAACACCTCGTAAACTGATGGATGTATCAAGACTTGCTGATGCAGGGTGGACCTATAATATCGATTTGGAGGATGGTATTCGAATGGTCTATGATGAAATAAAACAAACTGGGTTTAACGACTAGCAGATGAAAATTTACCTTACCCTTTTCTCGTTTGTTTTAACGATTATGGTCTCTGCACAAGAGCTGCCATTAAATCACAATTACTCGGCTCGATATTTGGGAGGGTTGTATCAGTCTGATAGTTTGGTCGCTCATTCAGTTAAGCCATTAGTCCCTCAATTTCATAACTTCGAGCACCAAAGAGCGCAGGGAAGGCCATATCGTTCGTATGTCGCTCGAAAATTATTTTTTGAGCACTTTATTATCGTCGATACCTCTGAATTTTATGTTACGATAGATCCGCTTTTTTTAGTAGAAGCAGGAAGTGATTTGCGAGCAACAGAAAGCGATGTTTTAATGCAAAATACTAGGGGTTTTCAGGTGCGCGGTGCATGGAAAGATAAACTCACTTTTACTACGAGTTTTTATGAGAATCAAGTGGAGTATCCAGATTATTTAGGTCGTTTTGTTTCTGCTACAGGCGTGGTTCCGGGCCAAGGCAGGGTAAAGAGTTTTAAAGATGGAGGCTACGATTTTGCGATGGCGTCTGCTCGAATAAACTATATTCCTAATGAGCACCTAATGATTTCTTTGGGGCAGGATAAAAACTTCATCGGAGAAGGTTACCGATCTATTTTGTTGTCAGATAATGCGTTTAACTACCCATTTATTTCAGCTCAATTAAACTTTCTTGATCGAAAATTTACCTACCTCACCATGATCGCAGGTCTTCAAGATTTAGATCGTGTAGGAGGTGAAACACAAACGGAACGCATCTTCAATCGAAAAACAGCAAGTATTCACTACTTAGAATACAATCCAATTCCTGCATTAAGGGTGGGTCTTTTTGAATCTACGGTGCTTCCTGATGCTTTGGCCCGCCAAGAGGATGGGCCAAGAGACAATGCCACATATTCCTTCATTAATCCCGTAATAGGATTAAATACCCTAATAAATGGGAAAAATGATTCATTGGTCAACAGTACATTGGGTCTTAATGCATCATTTCGGCCGTTAAAAACTATGCTGGTGTATGGTCAACTGGCCTTTAGAGATATAGACTTAAAGAATAGTTCAGCTCAAATAGGAGGTGTTTTTAGTGGAATAAAGAATATGTTGTGGCGGTTAGAGTGGAATAACTCTGGGTCTAACTCGAACGGGTTATTTAATCAAGCTGCAGCACAAACCCATTACAATCAATATTTAGGGCATAATTATGGTCAACGATTTAACGAAATATTGATGCGTTTTGATTATTCTAAGAATCGGATATCAGCTGAACTTGGTGCAAACTACATTCGGTATGACATCGATAATTTAAATCGCTTTTTTAGCACTGATCCCGCTTTCCCTTGGCTGCGAAACGATGAGTTAATTCTCGCAAACGCTCGCATCGGGTTTATTGTTAATCCTGCTACTAATATGCAGCTTTCAATCGGTGCAATCGAGCGATTTGGTAAAATAAAAGCAGAACCTGAGGGATTAACTAGTAATACACGCTATCTTTACATCTCTTTTCAAACAGCCCTGATTAACAGATATCGAGATTTTTAATATTTTTGACACCAAATTTATTTAATGGAAATTGCCTTAGCAACAATCATCGCTTTTTTTATCGTGCTCCTTGCGACTCCTTCTTATATTAAGGTGGCACGAATGAAGCACTTGTTTGATGTTCCTTCAGAGGATAGGAAGCAGCACAAAGAAAGCACTCCATCTATGGGAGGTATTATGATTTTTGCGGCTACGGTTTTTGCTACATTTATTTGTTTCCCTGAAGATTATTTGGGTTTCCTTAAGTATCTGATGCCTGCAATTATTATCATGTTCTTTGTTGGAATTAAGGATGATATCGTTGGAACCTCTGCTGCTAAAAAATTAATGGCTCACTTGATAGTGGCATTTATTATGGTGTTGATGGCCGAAGTAAAAATTACCAGTTTGTATGGCTTGTTCGATATTAGAGAATTACCAGAATGGGCCAGTATTTCCATTTCAGTCTTTACATTTATAGTTGTAATTAATGCCTTTAATTTAATTGATGGAGTTGATGGCTTAGCTGGTGGTGTTGGGTTTATATCAGCTACAGCATTTGGTGTATGGTTTTTAATTGCAGGATGTTATGATTATGCAGTGTTGTCATTTTCACTTGCTGGCGCTTTATTAGGTTTTTTAAGGTATAATTTTAGTCCAGCATCTATATTTATGGGTGATTCAGGTTCACTCTTTGTTGGGCTTATATTAGCATTTTTAGCTATCGAGCTGATTGAGTTTAAGCCTTCAAACCTGCCAACTTCTATTATCAGTATATCTAAGCCAATTTTTGCGATGACAGTATTGGTTTATCCGCTCCTAGATACTATTCGTATTTTTATTTACCGTGTAGCTAATAAAAAAAGCCCTTTTGAGGCAGACTCGAATCACATCCATCATAGAATTCTTGGATGGACCAAAAGCCATTCTAAAACTGCACTCAGCATATACCTTTTCAATATTTTGATGATAATACTTCCTGTGTTCTTCGCAGGATATAACCCAAGCTTGGTATTTGCGATTGTAGGTTTTGTAGCTTTTGGTAGCTTGTTAATTCTTATTGTTAAGAAGCCAAAGTCATGAGTGCACCTAAGTACATCTTAGTGTCAATTGTTTTAACAATCTCATCGATGCTACTAGTTGCTCAGCCGATTAACACGAGTATTGGTTGGTTTCCCATTAGCTTGGAAAAAGAGGTGCTAAAAAATAGCCAAAACCATTCATCTATTCAGCCTTATCGGCTCAATGAAACCAATTTGTCAAGTGCTATATCAGATGAAGTAATTAGCCGTGCTTTTTCTCCTAATTGGGTTTCTTATGAGGGTGGTAAAGGTCGATCACTTTCAATTCAACCTTATTTAGAAGGATTAGCCTTTTTGCAAAGTGGTAAAGGAATGAAGAATTCTGCAGCAGTGGGAGTAGACTTAACGGCTACTTTACATAAAAAAGTAGCGGTTGGCTTTACTTATTTTCGGCAGCTTGAACAAGATTTGCCCTATTTGATAGCTCCACACGCTAGGAACTTTTCGCCCGGGGTAGGAGTTATTCGTCGACAAAATAACAATACCTATCAGTTTAATTTTCTGCAGGCATACATTTCGTATTCTCCAAACAGACACTTCAATTTTGAGTTAGGAAATGGCAAGCAGTTTATTGGTGAAGGTTACCGAAGTTTGCTGCTTTCTGATAATGCCAATAATTCTCCCTACTTTAAATTAAGTACGAATTTCTGGAAGATAAGCTATACCAATATTTGGGCGTATCATCGTTCTATATATTCTCCTCAAAACGCATCTTTTCAGTTAGCTAATGGAGATTTTTTGGGTAAATACACAGCGTCCCATTATTTAGATTGGAATATATCTAAGCGGTTTTCCATTGGTTTGTTTGAGACCGTTGTTTGGCAAACGGATGATAGTTTATACCACAGGGGATTTGATGTAAATTATGCCAATCCGCTTATTTTTTACCGCCCCGTAGAGTTTTCGATTGGTTCTCCGGATAATGTGTTAATTGGTATAAATACAAAGTTGCGGTTGTTTGAACATCAGTATTTATACGGTCAATTATTGCTTGATGAATTCTTGTTAAAAGAGATTCGTGCTGATATAGCTGAAACTATAGATCCTGATTCATCTCGTGAAAGTGGGTGGTGGGCAAATAAATTTGGAGTGCAGCTAGGCTGGAAAGCTTTTTGGGAAGTTGGAGGAGGAGATTTAAAAACTAGGGTAGAGTATAACCTTATTCGTCCGTACACCTACGCTCACTCAAGTTCTGTTCAGTCGTATACTAATTTTGGTCAGTCGCTCGCTCATCCCAACGGGAGCAACTTAAATGAATGGATTTTATCCATGCTATATGTAAAGAATCGAATGTCATTTGAGGCGCGTGTTTTTTATTTGCGACAAGGAAAGTCGACCAACGGACTCAACTATGGTGAAAACTTAAATGAATCCAACATAACTCATTTTCAAAATTATAACAACCGTATGCTTCAAGGAGAGTTGTTAGATGCTAAGACAATTACTGTTGATCTATCTTATCGTTTAAAAGAGCATTCGAACCTAGAGGTTACCCTTGGCTATTGGGGTAGAAACACGAATGTTGGTTCCGAGAATATAATAAGTTTCGGAATCCGTACACCTATTGCGAGAAGGAGTCGAGAGTTATAAATAATCTGTATTCGATTTAAATAAGCCATTTTTGCTTCGCCGACTTGAAATAATTCTTAATTTTGTGCATCCAATTAAATGGCAATCCATTTATGAGTTTAACTGCAGAGAAAGAGGCTATCCAAACCACCACCATTTCTTCGAAAATTGGCGATTACGCTGCGTTCATCAAGTTGCGATTAGCATCTTTGGTCGTTTTCTCGGCTGTGCTTGGTTATATGTTAGCAGTTCCTTCAGTTGACTGGACCATTCTGTCAATTTTATGTATTGGCGGTTTCTTGGTTACAGGTTCTTCAAACGGTTTCAATCAGATTATTGAACGCGATCTAGATAAACTAATGGATAGGACCAAAGATCGTCCGGTTGCTGCAGGAAGAATGAGTGTTTCAGAAGGCATTTTGGTGGCAACGCTAACAGGGGTTGTTGGTGTTGTTATGTTGTTTTACCTTAATACACTTACCGGCGTATTAGGTGTTTTAGCATTGTTTTCATACGTTGCTATTTACACACCACTAAAGCGAATTACGCCTTGGGCGGTATTTGTGGGAGCATTTCCAGGAGCGATTCCTCCAATGCTCGGATGGGTAGCAGCTACTGGGTCATTTGGGTTAGAGCCTGGGATCTTATTTGCACTTCAGTTTATGTGGCAGTTCCCACATTTCTGGGCTATCGCATGGAAAATTAATGATGATTATTTAAAGGCAGGTTTTCGGTTACTCCCATCTCCGCATGGAAGAGATTCATTATCGGCTTTTTTAATTTTAGTTTATACCTTATTCATGATTGCAAGTAGCTTTTTACCTATTATGTTCGGGATGGCTGGAATAGGAGCAGCTATTTTTATTGCCATAGCAGGTGTGATTATGCTAATTCCCGCTGTGAATCTGTATCGAACAAACGAAATGAAATCTGCCACTAAACTTATGTTTGCTTCATTTGTTTATATACCAATTGTTTTGTTTGCATTGTATTTTGATAAAATTTAAGTTATGGAAGCTATAACAAAGTCTTTCGAAGACCAAGAACACAAGCAAAAAGTCATGAAACCCCTATTGTGGGTGGGCATGATTAGTATTGTGATGCTATTTGCAGGACTTACCTCTGCAGTAATTGTGAGAAAATCAGATGGTGTTTGGTTGCAGTTTTACATGCCAACAATGTTCTGGGTGAGCACGGTTGTGATATTATTGAGTAGTGGAACATTATTTATGGCACTTCAATCTGCTAAGAAAGCTAAGTTTGGAGCTGTCAAAGGATTTTTAGGAGCTACTTTATTTTTAGGGCTTGTTTTTACTTGGTCGCAAGTCGAAGCGTGGGCACAACTAACCAATGGCCAAGTTTATTTCACAGGAAGTCAGAGTAACGCCTCAGGGTCATTTTTATATATACTTACACTCGTGCATTTGCTTCATCTGTTTGGTGGGCTGATTGCGTTAGGAGTGACGTTTTTTAAGTCTTTTAAAAATGCCTATGAGCCAAAAAATTTATTAGGTTTGCAGGTATGTTCAATCTATTGGCATTTTCTTGATGCTATTTGGTTGTACCTGTTTTTGTTTTTAAGTTATATCGTATAAAATTTTAAGTATGTCAGCTAGCACTGAGACATTGGACAACAAAAAAATATGGGGAGGAAATGTCTCTCCATTTGGCATTAGTTACGGAAAAATGATGATGTGGTTTTTCCTCGTATCTGATGCGTTTACTTTTACTGGATTTTTAATTGCTTATGGATACATGCGTCATCGTTTTGAAGAAGTATGGCCAGTTGCAGAGGATGTGTTTACTCACTTCCCTTTCATGCATGGAGATCATCCGCTATTGTACGTAGCATTAATGACCTTCATTTTGATTATGAGTTCAGTAACCATGGTGCTTGCAGTAGAAGCAGGGCAGCGAATGAAGAAAAATAGTGTTATCCTTTGGATGGCGCTAACCATTGTAGGTGGTTTAATATTCGTTGGTTCTCAAGCGTGGGAGTGGTATCACTTTATTCATGGTACAGAGCTAGGTGCACTTCAATTAGCTGATGGTACAATTGTACAATGGGTAGATGAAGCTAAAAATGCATTTATGATTCCAGGTGTTGCTGACGCAGTTACAGGCAGTGAAGCAGCCGCTATGATCGCAAATGGAACAGAAATATATGGAGCCAACTTAACAGTTAATGAATATGGTGTTCCATTATTTGCTGACTTTTTCTTCTTCATCACAGGTTTTCACGGTACACACGTTTTTAGTGGAGTAGTAATTAACTTTATAATTTTCGTAAATGTATTGAAAGGTACTTACGAAAAGAGAGGCCACTATGAGATGGTAGAAAAAGTAGGTTTATACTGGCACTTTGTAGATTTAGTGTGGGTATTTGTATTTACATTTTTCTACTTAGTATAATTTCTAGTAACGTTTAAATAGTCATTAACATGGATTTTGATAGAACCGCGGAATACGCACATAAACACTCTGAAGAGGAAGGAAAGAAAGTAAGAAAAATGATTTGGGTAATCTTTTGGGTATTATTAGCGGTTACGGCCGCTGAAGTTACTTTGGGATTAGTTTGGCAAGATATGGGGATAGCTTGGGGATTCGTTAAATGGACCTTCATTATTCTAACTTTGGTAAAGGCATACTATATTGTTGCTTCATATATGCACCTTGGAGGTGAGCGAAAAAACTTTAAAATGGTCGTATTAATTCCATTTATTATGTTCGCTATTTATGCAATATATATATTCCTAACGGAAGCAATACACTTAAATTTAATCGATTTATTACCACTATCGGAATAAACTAACATGCAAAACTCCAAACGGAAAAAAGCACTTATTCTTATTACAATTTTATTAGTTCCCTCGTTACTCTATTTATTGTTGAGTACGGGGACTAATAATTTTAAGCCCCTACTGATTTACGGTCCAAAGGAAGTAAAAGCAAGTGGAGATACCTTATTTCATCGTATTCCAAACTTTCAGTTAACTGATCAGAATGGTGAATCGTTTACGAATGCAGATCTAGATAGCAATATTTATGTGGCGAGCTTCTTTTTCGCTACTTGCCCCACCATTTGCCCTAAAATGGCAACGAATATGCTACAGGTTCAAGATCGATTTCGTGATCGAAAAGACTTTAAATTACTTTCGATTACTGTAAATCCAGAGCATGATACGCCCGAGGTATTGAAAGAATATGCTCAAGAGGTACATGCCATGGAAGATAAATGGGCTTTTCTTACCGGAGAAAAAGATTCGATTTACCAACTAGCTTTTGATGGATACTTCGTATCCGCACAGCGCGATAGTATTGCCCCTGGAGGCTTTTTACACTCAGCTAATATTATTTTAGTAGATGGAAAAGGTAGAATTAGAGGTTATTTTGATGGAACCAGTGCTTCTGAAACAAATGATTTGTTTGATGCAATTGAGATTCTTTTAGTTGAAAAATACGTTCCTAGAAAAGATAAAAAATAATGAACAAGACCTACAATCTCAAACCCCTCATTACAGCAGTTTCTATTGTTATTCCTGTAGTAGTTGCTATTTTATATTTGATGCCTAAGGAAACACTTGCTACTGATGCTTTTTCTTTTTTGCCAAAAGTAAATGCCTTCTTAAATTCAATAGCCACGATACTTTTAATTGCGGCTGCATGGGCAGTGAAGCAAAAGAATTTTGAATTGCACAAGAGGTTGATGTTAAGTGCAGTAATTGTTTCTGTATTGTTTTTGGTCAGCTATGTATTGTATCACGCCACATCAGAGTCAACAGTTTTTGGTGGAGAGGGAACCATTCGCACAGTTTATTTGTTCATATTGCTGACTCATATTGTATTGGCGGTGGCTATTGTACCATTGGTATTGATTACACTTTCTAGAGCATTGTCTCAAAAGTTTGATAAGCACAAAAAAATAGCCCGTTGGACACTCCCACTTTGGTTGTATGTGACCATTACAGGAGTAGTAATTTACTTTATGATTGCGCCTTATTATTAAAATAAAACAAGGACTCTATGAAATGTAAAATTTATTCGACCTTATTGTATACCGCAATTTTAGTTGCTTTTATACTCATCGCAGACGCCTCTTTTGCTCAATGCAGCATGTGTAAAGCTGTTTTGGAAAGCAACTTGGAGTCTGGAGAAAGTTCGTTGGGAAAAGGAATCAATGATGGAATTGCTTACCTAATTGTTTTCCCATATTTACTAATCGGTACCATAGGATATTTCATGTACCGCCATTACAAGAAAAACAACCAAGCAGCAGCTTAACGTTCATACAATATAGTAGTTACTTATCAAGAAAGGTGGAGGGACAGGCCCTGTGAAACCTTAGCAACCATTCCATTTGGGAAAAGGTGCTAATTCCTTTTTATTACAAAAGAGATAAGTCAAAAGATAGAATTGCAAAAGCCCTTTTGACTTACCAAGTTAATTGGGCTTTTGCTTTTTAGTTTATGAAAATATCAGATCTATTAAAAGAGCGCATTTTAGTTTTAGATGGCGCAATGGGCACCATGATTCAACGGTACACGCTCAATGAAGAAGATTTCAGAGGAGAGGTATTTAAAGACCATCATAAGCCGTTACGAGGGAATAATGATTTATTATCCATTACTCGACCGGATATTATTAAAGAAATTCATACCGCCTATTTTGAGGCAGGTGCAGATATTGTAGAAACCAATACATTTTCTGGAAACAGTATTGCTCAGGATGATTATGAGATGGCTGAGCATGTATATCAAATCAATTATCAATCGGCAAAAATTGCTAAGGAAGTTGCCAATGAATTCTCCGCAAAGGAAACAAACAAACCAAGGTTTGTGGCCGGGTCAATGGGGCCAACTACCAAGCTTGCCTCTATGTCACCTGATGTAAATAATCCTGGCTATAGAGCAATTACGTTCGATCAACTAGTGGTGGCTTTTAAGGAGCAAGCGGAAGGGTTAATAGACGGTGGAGCTGATTTGTTGTTGATAGAAACGATAACAGATACGCTAAATGCAAAAGCGGCTTTATTCGCCATTGATACCATTTATAAAGAACGGAATATCGAATTGCCGATTATGATTTCGGGAACCATTACTGATGCTAGTGGACGAACATTATCAGGACAAACGGCAGAAGCATTCTTGATTTCTATTTCACACATGCCGATCTTATCTGTAGGATTTAATTGCGCTTTAGGCGCGAAAGATATGCGACCCTATTTGGTGAATGTAGGTAAGAAAACAGATGTATTTGTAAGTGCTCACCCCAATGCAGGTTTGCCGAATGCTTTTGGTGAATACGATGAATCTCCTGAGCAAATGGGCGGATTTATTGAGGATTTTATCAAAAATGGATTGGTAAATATTATTGGAGGCTGCTGTGGAACCACTCCTGAACACATTAGAAAAATAGCGAATATAGCGGCGAAACACCCGCCAAGAGTTACTGTAAATCAGCCATCTAGCCCATTGTTTAGTGGTTTAGAACCGATGGAAATAACAGCCGATACCAATTTTGTAAATGTTGGTGAGCGTACCAATGTTACCGGATCTAAGAAGTTTGCACGACTAATCAAAGAGAAAAGATATGAAGATGCACTTGCAGTTGCCTTAGATCAAGTAGAAGGAGGAGCGCAAATCATTGATGTAAATATGGATGAAGGGATGCTTGACTCAGAAGAGGAGATGACCGCCTTTTTAAACATGATTGCATCAGATCCGGAGATTTCTCGTGTGCCCATCATGATTGATTCTTCTAAATGGTCGGTAATTGAGGCTGGATTGAAATGCACGCAAGGAAAATCAATTGTGAATTCCATCAGTTTAAAAGAAGGGGAAGAGCAGTTTATTCAACACGCAAAATTGGTTAGAAAGTATGGAGCTGCTGTCATAGTTATGGCGTTTGACGAAGAAGGTCAAGCAGATAATTTTGACCGAAGAATAGCCATTTGTAAGAGAGCTTACGAAATCCTAACCGAAAAAGTCGGGTTTCCTCCACAAGACATTATTTTCGATCCGAATATATTAACCATTGGTACTGGAATAGAAGAGCATAATAACTACGCAGTTGACTTTTTTAATGCGACCAAATGGATAAAAGAAAATCTGCCCGGAGCTTTAGTTAGTGGTGGGGTAAGTAATGTTTCCTTCTCGTTTAGAGGGAATAACGTGGTTCGCGAAGCCATGAATTCAGCATTTTTATACCATGGGATAAAACATGGTTTGGATATGGGGATTGTCAATGCTGGAATGATTGAAGTGTATGAAGACATCCCAAAAAATTTACTAGAAAAGATAGAGGCCGTCTTATTAAA
>CBFHLF010000033.1:0-16168 GCA_965656555.1 uncultured Acidiluteibacter sp.
TACGGGACTGCTGTAGGTGTAATAAATCCAGAGGCAAAGTATAAAGTAGTAATCGAGGCACATGCCGATGAGATTAGCTGGTTTGTGCATTATATTTCTGAAAAAGGGTTTATCTATGTTCGAAGAAATGGTGGATCAGATCACATGATAGCTCCATCTAAACGGGTGAATATTCACACAGATAAAGGCATCGTGAAAGCCGTATTCGGATGGCCTGCGATTCATACTAGAAGCGGATATGAAAAAGAAGATACGCCAAAGATTAACAACATATTCTTGGACTGTGGCTGCACATCTAAAGAAGAGGTTGAAGCGTTAGGGATTCACGTTGGTTGTGTAATCACTTATGAAGACGAGTTCATGGTATTAAATAAAAAATACTTGGTAGGTCGAGCATTAGACAATCGAATTGGTGGCTTTATGATTGCAGAAGTTGCTAAAAAACTAAAGGAAAACAAGGTTAAATTACCGTTTGGACTCTATATTACGAACAGTGTTCAAGAAGAAATTGGCTTGAGAGGCGCAGAAATGATTGTACAACGAATTAAACCAGATGTTGCAATTATTACTGATGTTTGCCATGATACCCAAACACCTTTAATTAACAAGATTGAACAAGGCGATTTCCATGCAGGAAAAGGACCCGTTCTTACCTATGCGCCTGCTGTTCAAAACAACTTGCTTAAGCAAATAATAAAGGCTGCAGATGATAACAAAATACCTTTCCAACGATTAGCAGCTTCTAGAGCTACAGGTACAGATACTGACGCTTTTGCTTATGCCAATGGCGGAATCGCTTCTGCCTTGATATCATTACCTTTGCGTTACATGCATACTACAGTAGAGATGGTGCATGAAGAAGATGTGCTGAACGTAATTAATTTGATTTACAACACCCTCCTTTCTATAAAAGAGAATCAGAACTTTAATTATATTCAATAAGATCAAGGATCAATCATAAAAAAGGCGAAGCAGTTTAAAAACTTCTTCGCCTTTTCTTTTTATTTTTTTAGTCGTATTAATTGTTTTGCTCTTCACTCAGTTTCAGCTGACCTGTTTTCAATTTATTGTACTGAGCCACTAAGTGGGCTAAGAATTTAGAAATACATTCCATACTGACACGAGTAGGATCTGAAACTGGTTTGTTTTTCAATCGCAATAACATTAACCCATAAAGACCAGTCAAACAAGCATCGATCTCATTTACATATTTACCATCACCTCTTTGCATCAGCTCAGCGATATGCACCTTTGCAATTTCATAGTTTTCCTTGTGCTGCTTGTCTTGTATCGTGGTTAGCAACGTCTGATGTAAAATACCCAAGCCTTTAATATCTTCTACGATGTAGCTTAAGTGACCAGACTCTTCAATACCTTCAGCCTGCATAATTTCAATTAACTCTGCATACCATTGCTTAATCTGTTCCTTCACTTCCAGCGGCTGCGGATATTTTGCTACCACTTGCTGATCGATTAGCTCTAGATCAAATTTGTATGAACGGATAATATCTTCAATTTGCCACATATATAAAATATACTCAGCAATATTGGTTTCCTTCTTTAGTTTGGCTATTAACATGCTCTACTTCAGTTTTGAATTTGCTGCTCTATACTCTTCGTTTAACTGATCTACAACTGCATTGGTAATACTCATTGCAGAGTCCGCTAAAAGCAAAGAACTTGTAGTTGAATAATCCAGAACAAGGTCTAAACCTTCTTTCAACTTTATCTTCTTTAATTCTCGGTCAAGATTCATTTTAATCTTGCGCTTCATATTATCCTCTTCTTCGGCCAATCTAAGTGCTAACTCTTCTTGCATTTGACCAATTCCTTCCTCTTCTTGCATTAGCGCCATTTGTCTCTTTTCACCATCTGCCTGAGTAAGCATAGGTGCATCTTCTCTTAATTTTAAATACTTCGACTCTAATGCTTTTACCTTTCCTTCTAATTGTCGCTTAAACTGCCCTTGTTTACTTTCTAGCTCTTGTCTTAAAACTCTTACCAATTCATAATTCTCCCAAAGGCTATCCGTATTGATATATGCAATTTTTAATGACTGCTCAGTAGTGGCAGTTGTGTCTTTAGTCTCTTCTGCTTTTACGGGTTTAGTATCCTGAGGTCCTGACAGAACAAGATAAAATAAAATAGCAACAGCAATTAATAATACTGCATTTAAAGTAATCGATAAATTCTTCACGAGATAATAATTTTAAATTGAGTTACAAAGTTGCTATATTTAATTGAATTACCAGACGATTTATGACTTTATCTGACTCCCATTCATGGCATTCATCAGCTGTTGCCGACTTAGCTTTCATTTTGCTGTCTCCCTCGCTAATAGCAAGATCTGATTCTTCACTAACACTGAATGAGGTCGATACCCTAAAATGGCTGAAAAAGCTAGATCAGCAACCACAAAAATTAATTGATTTTTTACAGAATGAGAAACCAAAGAAACTGGGTTGGTATGCGGAGAAGTTGATGCAGTATTTTTTTATGAATTATCCTGATTTTAAGCTATGGGGAAATAATATACAGCTATTTAATGGAAAGGTAACCACAGGTGAAATTGATTTCATTCTAGAAGACTTAGAGAGTGGTCAACTTATTCAAGTTGAGCTAGCGACAAAGTTTTACCTCTTCTATACCGACGAAGCTAACAATAAAAGCACTTATATAGGACCTAATGCTCGCGATAGTTTTAAGCGTAAATACCTGCATTTAATGAATAATCAATTACTGACTAAAACTCCTTCTGAAGTTGAAAAATTAACTAAAGGAAGGACGATTGACTTTACAGTCCCATGGGTAAAAGGTGTGCTTTTCTACCCTATTAATCAGAAAAAGAAGCCCACCATTAAAACCTGGGTGGCACCCAATCATTTAAGTGGGTGGTACTGCTATTATACTGATTTATTAGAATCGAACATTCAGACATTAAAGGTTTACAAAAAGATGGATTGGCTTAGCATTCATAGTGGTGTACTCATAGCAAAAAGTGAATTCAAGGACTATTTTAGGCTTCTGTTTGAGGAGGGCCACCAAGCAATAATGGTCACAAATTCAGAAGGCCAACGCGGATTTATTATGGCCGATTCGTGGCCATCCATGGCCTAAATTAATTTTTACTATAGGCTCATCATATCTTTTAGTTTCGCTGCTTGTCGACGAGAAATTTCCACTTGCATACCAGTTGATAATTTCGCCAACAAGCCACCATTAAACCAACTCTCCACGGTTTCTATCCAATTCAGATTGATTATATACTTTCGGTTCGCCCTAAAGAAAACACGGTTATCCAACCGCTCTTCTAAGTTATTTAATGATTTTAATATCAGCGGCTTGTTTTTTCCAAAATACACACGTACATAGTTCCCCTCTGACTCAAAGAGGCTAATATCTTTCAGCTTTACAAACCAACATTTATCTCCATCTTTCAAAAAGACTTGCTCATTCTCGTCGAAAGCAGTAGCATTGGTAACTGATTTGTTTTTCTCAGGTTGCTCAGCTGATTGTTGTGCTATTAATTTTTCAAGCGACTCCTTTAACCGATTAGTGTCTATGGGCTTCATCAAATAATCAAAGGCGTTCACATCAAATGCTTTTAAGGCATACTCATCATATGCAGTAGTAAAGATAACTTTTGGAACGTAGGATAGTTCCTCCAGCATGGCAAAGCCATCCTTTCCAGGCATTTGAATATCCAAGAATATCAGGTCAGGACGGTGCTCCTCTATCTTGGCAATAGCATCATCTGCATTGCTGCACTCATCTATAATTTCCACCAAATCTAAATCGGTTAACAAGCTTGTTAACTCCTTTCGCGCTAGGCGCTCATCGTCAATTATTAATACTCTCATTATTTTTAAATTGAATTACATCAGCAGGAATGCGCAAATTTACAGACACTTCATTGTTTTCATTCTGAATATCAAATGATGCTTCACTCCCATATAATAGTTGTAGTCGTTGTCGCGTATTAGCCAGTCCAAATCCGGTCTCAGGTATATGCTCCTGGTCGTACTTACCGCTGTTTAAAAGCTGTATACTTAAATAGCCATCCTCCACACTAGCTCGAATAAAAATACGGCCACCCTTTGTTAATTTAGAAATTCCGTGTTTTATACCATTTTCAGCTAATGTCTGAATCATAAGAGGTGGCACTTGCCAATCGTATGTGTTTTCATCAATTGAATAATTAACCGATAGCCGCTCTTCAAAACGTGTTTTTTCAAGCAATAAATAATCCTGAACTAACTGCATTTCTTCACTCAGTGAAATCACCTCTTTCCTACCTAGCATTAGTGAACCTCGCAAAATATTTGATAATCGTGTAATCGCATCCTTTGCCAGATTCGGGTCTTCTCCAATTAATGCACGGATGCTATTCATTGAATTAAAAATAAAATGAGGGTTTAATTGAGACTTAATTTTGTTCAACTCAATTTCGTTTTTAGCAGCTTGCCACTTTAAGTTTTTAATCTCCTCTTTCCGGTAATTTTGAACGAAATGAAACAAGAAATAAAGCGAAGACCAAAGCATAAATATCACCGTTTGGTTAATGATATTACGAATTATATCAATCCAATCGAAAACATAGGCCACCTGAGCAATTAAGATATCTGAGATAAGCGTATGAACGATAAAAAATAAAGTTCCTAAACAAACGGAAGTAAACAATACCAATGGAATTAAGCGGACTAAGGGTAGCCGCAACCAGTCTTTTTTAATGATCAATTCGCGATAAGCATGCGAGATAGAAACACCTAAAACAAATGTAACGAGTAGGTTGAACAGTAAAAGCTGATCTAAGTCGGCACCATTCAGCTGATTCAACAATCCCATCAAAACAACATAAATGAGCCATCCGTATATTTGAGAAACCCAATATATATTTTGCTGTTTGAAGATTCGTTTGTAATTCAACTTATTTAAGTTAAGTGATAGCTAATAATACTGCCTGTTACTACGTAAAGGTATTTGAAATAAAATAATGATTCAAAAAAATAGTTACCAAAGGTCTATCATCACCACTAATGGATTATTGTAAAGACTAAGTCGAAAATAATGATGAAATTTGAGTTAAAATAGTAATAGTATGAAGCCTTTCCTCCTGTTTATTTCATTTATTATATTAGGCACAGTGTCCAGTTCTGCTCAAGGGTATACAAGAAATGATGGAAAAACAGCCACCCCTCAACTAAAGAAGCCTGCTAAGAAAAAAGAATTGATAGACAGACTGACCTTTGGTGGAAACTTCGGTGCTTCTTTTGGTGATATTACTTTCATAGAAATTTCACCAAACGTTGGGTATCATGTAACAGATGATTTTATTCTAGGTGTTGGAGGCACATATTCTTACCTCCGCGACAAAAGAAGAGGCTTTAATTATAAGACCAACATATTTGGTGGTCGAATTTATGCTCAGCACATCGTCTTTGAAAATTTCGTGGCACATGCTGAATACGAACTTCTGAATTTAGAAACAATAGATGATCAGGCTACCAACAGTTTCGAATTACAACGAAGAAACATTAGCTCCCTATTTGTTGGAGGAGGCTACAGGAGTAGCCTTGGTGGTTATTCCTACATTAATTTACTAATATTATATAATCTCAATGATTCTAGATTTTCTCCTTACTCCAACCCGCAAATACGCGCAGGATTTGGAGTAGGTTTCTAATTACAATTAGAAGGAATAAGTACTCTAGGACTATCAAGGTTTCCCTGCCAAACTTCATTTGGTATAATTTCCCCGCCCGCAGAAAGGGAATTCAAAGCAGTATCCTTTTTAATTACTATTAATTTCCCACTAAGAAAAGCATCATACACCCTCTCCACCAATGCATCTTGTGTCATTGGCCTTTTTTTAGAAGCTAACTTGACACCAATAAAATTGTTATGCAAATCCATATCTATACTAACATTATCAGGAGTCTGCCCATCTTCCAAGCGATTTTTTCTGATGTCTTTCTCGTTTCCTTTCTCGTGAGCCAATCCAAGGCTTAATGCTTTTCGCTCCCCAATCGACTGTGATAGGCTAGCCATCCAATAGGAATGACGAAATGCATCTAATGCGCCTCCATTTCCATCTGTCCCGAATAGCTCTTGAATAGATTCTTTTTTTACTAAAGCCCTCGCGTCGCGGCTTATTTTAATTGCTTTTATGGCAACAAATGGGTGTAATACTGCCCACCATTTCTCCGGACAACTCACTTCTATAGATTTAATATCTGATTGCGAGTAACCCGATAAGAAAAATAGTAGAAAACACCATACCAATACGCTATTCTTCATATAATGATTTTACAAATGAAGTTCCACCTAAATTACTCATCTGCCTCATCACCCAAGTTTGCCGACTTCTAATATAATTGGTCGGTGACGCTATTTGGTACCGCACAGGATTTGGCAATACGACAGCCATAAGAGCGGCTTGGGACCTATTTACCGCTTTGGCATCTATATTATAGTTTAGCACAGCTGAAGCTTGAACCCCATAAACTCCGTCACCTTGCTCTAATACATTTAAATAAACCTCCATAATTCGGCGTTTTGACCAAAACACTTCTATTAAAAAGGTGAAATACGTCTCCAGTCCTTTCCTAATCCACGATCGATTAGGTACTAAAAAAACATTTTTTGCAGTTTGCTGCGAAATCGTACTCCCTCCTTTCATCCGCTTTCCCATGGCGTTATCTTGAATGGCCTTTTCAATAGCATCTAAATCAAATCCATTGTGCTCCAGAAACTTTTGATCTTCTGCGGCAATAACAGCAAGTGGTAATTCAGCTGAGATATCATCTAAACAAACCCAATCTTTTTGTATTAATGTACCTTCTCCAGAGAAGTACTTTGATATCATAAAGGAAGTAATCGGCGGATTAATAAACTTATACAACAATACAAACCCTATGGTAATGCTAAAAAAAATAAGGATAACTTTGAGTATCCATTTTATAACTCGTCTAAACATAAAAGACCTTAAAATGTTATTGTAAATGTAAAAGGAAATAATCAATTCAATAATAAATTAACTATGAAAAAGGTAAAATTTACACTAGCCTCAGTACTATTTGTTTCACTCATTGCTTGTGGTGGTGGTGAACAAAAAGAAACAACTCAATCAAAAGAGAAGCCAAAAACTGAAGAAAAAAAGGAAACTAAAACAGCAATTGCGATGGTAGAAGACATGGCTGTTGAGGTTGCGGCCAAAGGTGAAACGATGATGGAGATTGCCTATGAGCCTGCTACTATGACATTGGTAGAAGGAGCAGAAGTGACCTTAACGTTTAAAAACCAATCTAGCGCTGCAGGAATGCTACATAACTTTGTATTGATTCCAACAGGTATTGGTCAAGAAATCGCAACTGCAGGTATTGCTGCAGGAGAAGCAGGCAACTTTACACCTGATGATGATCGTATTATTGTTGCAACAAAAATGACTACAATGGGCGAAGAATTAACCGTTACGTTTACAGCTCCGGAAGCAGGAGAGTACGAGTATATTTGTACGTATCCAGGACATTACCCTGCTATGGTAGGAAAGCTTACTGTGACAAAATAAATAACTAGCAAAATGAAAAAGCCCGAGATTAAAATTAATCTCGGGCTTTTTTATGCATTAGTATATTTTGAATCGCCTATGCTAACATAGATACAGGATTCTCAATAAGTTGTTTAAACGTTTGCAAGAATGCAGCTCCTGTAGCACCATCTACTGCTCTATGATCGCATGATAATGTTACTTTCATCACGCTACCGGGAACAATTTGCCCATCTTTTACAACTGGCACTTCTTTAATTGCGCCTACCGCTAGTATACAAGCATTCGGTGGGTTAACAATTGCAGTAAAATTATCGATACCGAACATTCCTAGATTTGAAATAGAGAATGTGCTACCTTCCCAATCAGCAGGCTGTAATTTCTTTTCTTTTGCGCGCTGTGCAAAGTCTCTAACTTCTGTTCCGATTTGTGTTAATTGCTTCGTGTTTGCAAAACGAACAACAGGAACCAAAAGTCCATCTTCCACTGCTACGGCCACTCCAATATTTACATGATGATTCACACGAATCTTATCACCCATCCAAGAAGAATTTACTTGAGGATGTTTTTGCAAAGCAACTGCCGCTGCTTTAACAACCATATCATTAAAAGAAACTTTCACACCTTCCATGCTGTTAATTGCTTTTCGTGCAGCAATAGCATTAGACATATCTAAATCAATGTTTAGATAAAAGTGAGGAGCAGTAAACTTGCTTTCTGCTAATCGCTTAGCAATGGTTTTTCTCATTTGAGAAATATCCTTTTCCTCGTAGTTCTCTGTACCAAATGCAGCAGCTGATGCTACTCCAGTAGCGCTTGCAGCAGATTGCTTTGGCGTATAGTTTTCAATATCTCTTTTGGTAATTCTACCGTTATCGCCAGTTCCATCAACATCAGAAAGATTGATTCCTTTGTCCTCAGCCATCTTCTTCGCTAACGGTGAAGCCTTAATTCTACCATTATTGGTTTTAGAACTAGCTGATACCTCTTTTCTTTCAGGAGAAGAGCTTTCAGTATTAGAAGTATCTTTTGATTCCTCTTCTGACTCTTCAGTAGAAGCTTCTTCACCGCTGTTTCTGTTCTGGTTGTATGCTTTTATAAGTGCATCCACATCTGCACCTTTTTCTCCAATCACTGCTAATACCGCATCAACTTCAGCTGTCTTACCTTCTTCGACGCCAATGTGAAGTAATTCACCATCATCAAACGACTCAAATTCCATGGTAGCTTTATCGGTTTCGATATCCGCCAATACTTCACCAGACTCTACAGAATCACCGACTTTCTTGTGCCATTGTGCTACAGTTCCTTCCTTCATAGTGTCGCTCAACTTGGGCATCTTAACGATGGTTGCGTTGATTGAACTTGTATCGATTTTAGGAGAGCTTTTAGCATCGCTAGAACCTTTGCTAGACTTTTCTTCTTTCTTATCCTCAGACTTCGACTCAGAAGAATCTTCACCTCCATTTAACAGATGGTCGTAGTCTTCTCCCTTTTCACCAACAATTGCTAGAACAGAATTTACTTTTGCAGTCTTTCCTTCCTCTATACCTTGGTATAACAAAACCCCTTCTTGAAACGACTCATATTCCATCGTGGCTTTATCCGTCTCAATATCTGCAAGTAGATCTCCTTCATTCACCTGCTCTCCGATGGACTTATGCCATTTTGCAACAGTCCCCTCTTCCATGGTATCACTTAACTGGGGTAATTTAATTATTTCAGCCATAACTGTTTTATTTTAGTCTCTCAAGAATGGGTAATCTTCTTGAACGTATACGTCTTTATATAAATCTTCTGCTTTCGGAAACTCAGACTCTTCTGAGAAATCAACTGCTTCTTTCACTTGAGCTTTTACACGATCTTGAATTTCTTTTAATTGAGCTTCTGTCGCATATTTCTTATCCTTAATAACTACCAATGCATTCTCAATTGGATCCATTGATTTATATTCTTCTAGCTCTTCCTTGGTTCTGTATTTAGCAGGATCAGACATTGAGTGACCTTTGTATCGGTAAGTTCTCATCTCCAACAACGTTGGCCCTTCTCCATTTCTAGCACGTTCTACTGCTCGCTCAAACGCTTCATGAACAGGCTCGCAAGCCATACCATTCACTTGTTCATTAGGCATATCAAATGCTAATGCCAGTTTATTTAAGTCAGTAACGTTAGAGGTTCGTTCTACAGAAGTTCCCATCGCATATTGATTGTTCTCAATAACAAAAATCACAGGCAGTTTCCAAGTCATTGCCATGTTCAAAGCTTCATGAAAAGCTCCCTGACGAACTGCTCCATCACCCATGTAACAAACGGTAACATTTTTATTTCCTTTATATTTATCAGCAAATGCAATCCCTGCACCTAAAGGCACTTGACCTCCTACAATACCGTGTCCTCCAAAAAAGTTCTTTTCTTTATCGAACATGTGCATAGAACCACCTTTACCTTTAGAGCAACCTGTTACTTTTCCATAAAGTTCTGCCATAATAGCATTTGGATGAACTCCCTTTGCAATTGGATGTGCATGATCTCTATATGCAGTTATCATATTATCGTCATCTGTTAATACAGACATTGCTCCCGCAACTAATGCTTCTTGCCCGATATATAAGTGACAAAAACCTCTAATTTTTTGCTGAATATATAATTGTCCTGCTTTTTCTTCGAACTTTCTCATCAAAAGCATTGACTCATACCACTTCAGGTATGTTTCTTTTGTAAAATTTTTCTTCTTTGTTGATGTTGTTTTTTTAGCCATTACACCTTCTTTAAAAATGGATTACAAATTTATAATATTTGAACGACTATTGAGCACTTAATTTTGTTTTTTAAGCCCTTTTAAATCGAATGCATACGGCAGCAAATCACTAACGCATTCAAATACCCAAATTTTGCCTTTTTGAGGCTTCAAAATAACACGAATAGGAGTGCTTTGTTTCTGTCTATACTCCATTATTACTTGACGACAAGCTCCACAAGGAGATATAGGCGTATCTACCGGTAGAACTTCTGACTCTGCATAGATGGCTATAGTACTTATCGGCTCATTTGGATGCGTAGCTCCTGCATGGAAAATAGCAACACGCTCTGCACACAACCCCGATGGATAAGCAATATTCTCTTGGTTATTCCCAACTATTACTTCTCCATTTTTGAGCAGAATAGCTGCGCCTACCTTAAAGTTTGAGTATGGAGCATAAGCGGTATGTGCTATTTCTATAGATGAATTTAACAGCGACTGATCAGCTGATGTCAGGTCACTGATATCATCAAACTCCAAAAATTCTACTTGTTTTTTTACTATTCTCATGATGTATTATTTAATCAATTAAAGATAACCAAATAGAAAGACTATTTAGCTTAAACGAAAAGTTAACACTATTAAGAGAAACTATTTCCTTCAGTAATCTTAATCTCACCGAAAATCCCGGAACTCCATTGAAAATAAATCAAACCCAGGAGCCCAATAATCCTTTTCAGAGGCAACGGTAACAAAGCCCATCTTTTCGTAAAAAGAATGAGCAAGTTGCGATGTTCGAACTTCGATTGTTGTTATTCTAGAAAGTTTTTGTAACCGATTTAAACGAAACTGAGTTAGCTTTTTCCCAATACCATTACCCTGAAAGGTGGGCTGGATCATGTCCCAAGACAATTTAGCAAGATGGCTTTCGTAATCATAATTAATACCACCTGAACCAATAACAGCATTATCACTTGTCACCACGTAATAATCTTCTCGCTCCTTATTAATGTAATCAATTATCGCTTTGCGCTCGCAAGGATGAAAGTATTTGGGTGAATTAGCTTCAAAAAGGTCAACAACTTTTTGGAAGTCGAAATCTTGGTAGGGTCTAATTATAAACTTATCGCTAAGCATTGGGAATGTTAGCTGCAGCTACCCCTTATAGATTAATACTGTAGCATAAGCCGAAACTCCTTCTTCTCTACCTTCAAAACCCAACTTTTCCGTTGTGGTTGCTTTCAGCGATAAATCATCCTCATCGATTTGCAGTATTGGAACCAAGGCAGCTTTCATAGCAGGAATATGAGGATTGATTTTAGGTTGCTCTAAAGCAATAGTGGCGTCAATATTTCCAATGGAGTACCCTTTATCATTTAAAAGCACTACTACATCCTTAAGAAGGATTTTACTATCAATACCTTTATATGAATTGTCGGAAGGGGGAAAATGAAAACCAATATCTCTTAAGTTGGCAGCTCCCAAAAGTGCATCACAAATCGTGTGAATAAGAACATCGGCGTCGGAGTGCCCAGTTGCTCCTTTGCTATGAGGAACTTTAATACCTCCAAGCCAAAAATCTTTACCTTCTTCTAACTGATGCACGTCAAAGCCAAACCCTACACGTATTTTCATATTAATTATCAGATTTCGGTGTTCTCAAATCATCAAAATTAACCATGAGAGACAAACGCACAGTGTTAGCCAATGGATTTCTCTGGGCATTACCTACAAGGTAAGCTAGGTCTATTCCAATTACATTTAATCGAAGACCTAAACCGGCAGTAAAAAATTGACGATCTCCTTTAGTAGGATGTTCGTAGAAGTAACCCATACGAACCGCAAACTGCTCATCGTACCAATACTCCATACCTACTGAATAATTAATTTCTCTAAACTCTTCAGAAGCTCCACCTGGTGCATCATTAAACGAACCAAACATACCACTAGCAATACCTCTATCCGGATCTTCACCAAGTGCAATAATTGGATTCCCTTCGCTATCTCTCTCAATCTGACCATCTTCATCAGTTTGGTAAATGGGAGGAGTTGGAACCAATAATTTATTAACATCAAACAAGAAAGTTAATTGGTTGTAATCATCTAAATCCAAAGTAATCCCGGATCCTAATCTTAAGTTAATAGGAATAAAATCTGCATCAGAGGTTTCTGTGTAGGCTATTTTAGAGCCAATATTTGAGACATTTGCTCCTGCTCTAACAACTGCATTATAGTCTCCTAATCTAAATCTATCACTTTCATAAAATGCAGAAACATCAGCAGAAACAGCTCTTCCAGGATTTGACTCCGCTTGACCTTGGGTTAGGTTTGAGTTAATAAATCTACCAGTAACACCAATAGAAAAATAATCCGACAATTTAGATGCATAAGTAAAATCCAAAGCAAATTCGTTTGGGTTAAACTGTCCAATGGTTTGTGCATTTATATCGGTAAAAGTAATTTCTCCTAATGAAAAGTAACGCAATGATAATCCTATTGCAGAGCGTTTGTCAATTCGCTTAAAAAAAGAGAGGTAAGACAAATTAATATCAGGAACCAAATTTCTTAACCAAGGAGAATACGAAATTGAAGCTCCCATATCTTCTTCTACAAATGCTAATTTCGAAGGATTAGAATGTATGGAGTTTGCATCCGGTGAAAGCGCAACTCCTGCATCTCCTAGGGCTCCAGATCTTGAATCAGGAGTGATTTGAAGAAATGGGACGGCAGTTGTAATAGTGTTTAACTGAACTTCATTTGCTCTTTCTGCCTGAGTAGTTTGTGCATTAATTATGCTACTAACTAAAACTAAAAAGATACAAAGTAGTGCTATATTTTTGATTTTCATTTATCTAATTTAAATACCCACAAAGGGCAACAAATATAAGAATTCTAAACGTTGAGAATAGCACATTATTACAAAATGACTAACTTTTCATATTTCTCAGCAACCGAACCATTCCTCGATCTCACTTTCAGACGGTAAACATAGACTCCTCGACCGATTTTATCACCAAAATCATCAAGACCATTCCAAGAAATCTCTCTTGAATGAAATCCTTCTGCTACTACCACTTCATTTATAGATCGGACCAATTTCCCACTAACCGTAAACACATCGACTTTTACATCTAAGATTTGTCCAGCTTGATTATGTTCAAACCAAAACTGGGTATTAGTGGTAAATGGATTGGGGTAATTCAATACATTATCTAATTCAATATCTTTCTGTTTTACAACCTCAAATTCTATTGACTTATCAGTAGAGTTATTATGTACATCCCACGCCTTAATGGTTAATCGATGCTTACCCTCAGATAGACCTTGAAATGGGTAGGTTACTTTACCACGGCTGTAATCATCTAATTCTGCCTCATAAAACTCATTTAGTATAAAAGTATTATCAGTTTCATCATCCAAATAGGCCACGATATCTCGACCTACACCATTCCCAACTGTATTTATACCTTGAGGATCGCTAAGTTCCAGAATTAAAACAGGGTTTTCATCCGTAATTCCTCCATAAATAAACTGCTTATCATTCATATAAGCCTCCATCTGTGGACCTTCATCATTTAAGTCAACTGAATCAGCCGTCCCCCCTATCAGAAAGTTAGTTGATCCCCCGGTCGCATCGACTAATTTATCGGTTGCATAATAACTAATTTTCCCTGAACCCACGCTATAAACAATGTCTTTTGGAACAATAAAATCAAATGTAAATTGGCCATTTACAACACTCGCCTTCCCCTTAAATAGTCGACTATTTCTTAATTTATAGGTATAAGGGCCATTATTATCATTGTTTAATGTTTTGTATGTTTTAATTTTATCAAAAACTGTTGGGTAAATTAATCCGTTAAAGTTTGACATTAGTACTCCATTATTATCCCTAACTTCTCCGCTGATCGTTACCTTACTAAGTGCCTTAAGTGTATCATTCCCCGATATTGGATTCCCATTAATAGTGGTAGTTACTACTTGATACTGAGGAATAGCTAATCGAGTAGCAGGATCACCAAGCAGCGTAAAATTCTTTGCATTTGTGGACCCTGAATGTTGTGCTTTTGTTTCAGCAAAAACATCTCCTAATCGTTTGTATTGACCATTTACTTTTTCAAACATACGTTTATATAAGGTATCATTAAGGTAAAGGTTTGGTGTAGCAAAAACCAGTCGTGTTGTGGTCATTAATGCTATACCACCTCCATTATCATTAAGCAAAACAAGCTCTCCCCCTGAATTCCTAAAAGGATCATCAAAACGACTAAACTCACATGTTGCAGTAATAAACAATGGAAGTTGCTTTCCATTGGACCAAGAGTTGATATCACTAACTCCAACTACTCTTTCTGCTGTCCAACCCGTTTCGCCTCCGTGTCCTGTGTAATTTACAATTAGGCTACCGCTATTAATTGCAGAATTTACAGCAACACTTGCTTGGGGGTATCGATCCCCACCCGGTGTAGAAATTTGAGGAAATGCATCTAAATATAACTTCTCTACATTGAAAAAAGGAATGGAATCCAAGTTCCTAGAAACAATGGCTGAATGATTCATATGTAATGTCCCATCTTCATCATCAGCAACAAATACTGCTTCATTTCTCCAATCACCAAAAGTTGATGCATTATTATATGACAAAGTCTTATTCAACACCGCTTGAGATTCTGAAAGATTTTTTACAGGAAAACGTCCAACACCGATATCTAATTTATCATTATCGAAAGACCCAAACCGCCCTTCAGAAGGATCTAATAGTCCCATATACTCGTCGCTCACGAAAGAAGAGACAGGGCTTACCGAATTTCTACTCTGAAAAGTTACAATCAAGTTAGTATTTCCCGTAATTCTATCTTTAGGGTCATATGATCCATCACCATATAACAGAAGATACTTAGGAAGATCTTCAGCCTGCGAGGCTCTTTCATACAGCATTCGCATTAAAGATCGGATAGCAACTGGATCTTGGGCCCCTGAATTAAACTCATTGTAAACTTGTTCAGGAGTCACAACAGCGACACGTAGGCCATCATTCCTATGATAATCAGCCAACATCTCTGCATGATCAATAAACAACGGATGACTAACAATAACATAGTCGATATTGGATAATTGATGTAAATTTTGGTTTTCAACCTTTGATTCATAAACCACAGATTCTTTACCTTCTCTAAACACTACAAATTCTTTTAGGGTATCAGTAAGGACTGTAAACTCTGCTAAAGAAGCACTTTTATTCAACAACTGATTTTTAACATCAAAAGTTTCTGTAACATCCCAAACTGTAGAATTTTGAATCTGTCCAGTTATGGTGTATTTGGACACATTCCCAACTCCTACCGTTGATGTATTCCTGAAATTGAATTGGGCCCCTCCAAAAATCAATCGTCGCTTTGCATTAATGGCAAAATAATTTAACCACGCCTTGGATGACGCTTGAGGTTTATTGTAGGCAGTATTAATCGTAATTGCTGAAGAAGTTGGATTAAATGAGTAGACCGACTTTCCTTCCGTTGCAAATGGGGTATCATATCTATTTAAGTTTACCGTTCCTAAACTCATTGTAAAGTTAGAAGAAGGCAAAGCTAAATCCATTTTGCTGGATACACCTGAACGAACATAAAATGAAGCCTCTAATGTAGCAGATTGGGTTAAATCTATGTTTGGAAAATCAAATGAATACTGATAAGAGTTTACTACATCATAAGCCTCCCCTAGCCATAATTGACCTGATTTAATTAGATTTATTTTTTCTTTCTCATAATACTGAAAATCATCAAAAGTTGTCACCGTATTAGTAGGAGTAGAATTGAGGCTAGCCTGACTTGCGATTCGTTTACCCAAAGTCCCACCGTAGGTTATAAAATAATAAGTCTTAT
>CBFHLF010000034.1:0-16008 GCA_965656555.1 uncultured Acidiluteibacter sp.
AGTAATTTCATCAATGATGTTTAGTGTCAATAAACTCTCAATTAATCCTACTCCTGCCATTACCGCTGCATACGGAAAAATGATAGACAATGTCTCTAATGTAAAGGGAACCTCAGGTATATGAAATGGAGGAAAACCTCCTGAAATAGAGGCCATATCTCCAACAGTCTTGGTATCAATTCCAAAAGCTACAACAATTCCAAAAATACTAAGTATAGCAACAAGTGAAGCTGGAATAACTTTAGTTAACTTTGGTAACCCCCAAATTATCAACATTGTAACTAACACTAACCCCAGCATTATGAAAAGTGGAGTTCCTGTTAGCCACGCACCAGAAGCATCTTTAAACTGATCCAATTGAGACATGAAAATAATGATTGCTAATCCATTTACAAATCCAAAAATAACAGGGTGAGGCACTAAGCGCATGAGTTTACCCAACTTTAGAAACCCTGCAGACATTTGCAATAACCCTGCTAATACCACTGTTGCAAAGATGTATTCGATACCATGAGATTTTGCGAGTACTACTAATACAACCGCTACAGCACCTGTTGCACCAGAGATCATCCCGGGCCGACCACCTAAAATAGAAGTAACCAACCCCATCATAAATGCTGCATACAAACCAGTTAAAGGTGGTAACCCTGCGATTAATGCAAATGCAACAGCCTCTGGAATTAAAGCCATCGCAACAGTTAATCCTGATAATACTTCTGTTTTGTAATTCACCTTTAAGGATAAGTCAAATAGGTTAAAATACTTCTTCATATTTATTGTTTGGGAAGGTTGTTTAAATTTTGAAGGTGCAAAACTACATATTCTTTACAGATTGAATTGGTAACTCTGAAAATGCATACTTCAATTCGAATAGAAGCGTTATTTTTGAACAAAAAACAATGAAAAAGAAAGGAAGAGTTACGGGTATTGGAGGTATTTTTTTTAAAACAAATAAGCCTGAACAGATAAAATCATGGTACCATGAACATTTAGGCCTTACAACTGATCAATACGGCACCAGCTTTGAATGGAGAGAAAAAGGATCTAAAAATAAAGGATTTACACAATGGAGTCCTTTTACCGCAGACACAAACTACTTCTCGCCTTCTGAAAAAGAGTTTATGATCAATTATCGAGTGGAGCATATAGAAGCGTTAATAGAACAACTGAAGGAAGATGGAGTAACAGTTTTAGATGAAATTGAAACCTTTGATTATGGCAAGTTTGTACACATCTTAGATCCCGATAATAATAAGATAGAGCTATGGGAACCGGTAGATGAAGAATACGATAAAATTGCTGAAGCAATTACAAGTAAATAGAAATATGGTGCTTGTTCGGTTATTTCTCCTTATTCTTCCTTTCGTGTAAATAAGGTTCGCTTGTATTTCTGAAACAACTCTCCGAATGAGCTAAATTCTTCTCGATAAAATAGTCCCGCACCTTGTGTATAAGGACTATTAATTTGTAATAAACTATTGTTATTGGATCGATTAAATCCTCGTAGACGAAATCGACCATCTTTGCTAATTTTATATTCTACTGAAAATTCGCCTATGAGGCCTGAGGTTGATTGATTATTCTCATATTGATAATTATTGGAAGAGTATCCAACATTACCATCTACAATAACGCGATCATTAAAAAACTGTGTGGATAACGCTACTTCATACTCATCGCTTGACAATTCATCTCCTGGGCGATAATTTACACCGATATTAACATCATCACTAATTCTAGATAACCAACTGCTCAATTGGTTAGATAAAAACTCTGAAGAACTAGTAGCACCAACATTTGCATGCTCATATTGTTGATTCAAGCCGGAAACCGGTGCAAATCGATTTAAAATCAACAGAGAAAACACTTGCTTATTCATCTCTTGCTTATTAACCTCTGAAGAATTCACATATAGTATACTTTGTAACCGTTGATTAGTTTCATCGTCTGCAGTAGGTAAATCAATATCAAAGCTAATATCCGGGTTCATTAATTTACCTTTCATATTTAAACCCAAAACTACAGGTACCCTCCTGCGGTATCGACCCAAAGTATCATCAGGTAAAATATCATATAAAGAAGAGCGCAATTTATAATCTGCGGACAGCTTCATATTGGCTTCAAAGGGGTCTCCATTCCATGTAATTTGTCCGCCTTTTTGCAAAATAAACTTTTTGTTAATTAAATTTTGAAGCGTGAACAAGTAATCTCCTTCTTGAATTATGTAGTTTCCAAATATTTCAAAATCTCCTAAGGTGTTAATTTCCATTTTAATATTACCTTCCCCTCTTCCTTTAATGACATCTCCAACCTGCTCATCAAATATTAATCTCACTTCTGCCTCAGGTGTAACGGTGAGATCAAAATTCATGTCAATACCATCTAAATCCACTTCATAGTTCGTGTTCTGTTTATAAACTGAATTCTTCTCTACAAAGGTTAAAAAGTTTGAACTATATACTTCTGAACCATCAGTAAGAGGTATGTTTAATCGTGTATTTTTTTCAGTTGTTACATTTAAATCGAAGATCAAATTGTTAGCATAACCACTTATGTTGGCAAGGCCACTCACATTGGCAGTTCCATAATAAAGCTCATTGTCTTTAGCAGTTGTATTTAGTGCTAAAAATTGATCAAGTTCAAGACCAATATCTAAACTAAAATTTTCATAATTTTCATGAAAAGCGGTTCCTGTGGCTATCGCTGGATTTCCATTCTCATCGACAATCTCAATCAAGTTGAACCCAAAAAAATCGGGCTCAATTATTATTTCATCATTGATGCTATAAGTAGTATTGAGGTAATCCACCATAAAAGATGCTTTATCAAGCATTAAACGACCTTTCAGTTGTGGTAATTTTATATCCCCACTTACAAACACATGCCCATTATACGTGCCGCTAATTTGGCTTAAATAGTCGCTGCAATATTGTTCAAATATCGATAATGGTGCATCGTGAAAAGCCGCATCAATAGACACATTATTATCCACTTGTTGAGGATAATAATTACCTGAAACTGTCAAAAGTGGATTTGAACGATTTCCAAAAGCTCCATCGGCTAGCACCACGTTATCAGTTATATTGTACGTACTTTTCAACCAACCATCTCCAATTTCAAAATCATTTACAGTTAGGTTATGCATATTAATTCCTGCATTTACGATTGCCTGACGATAAGCATTTATAATGGTAAACTGACCAGAAACATAACCCTGAATTGATAAGGCTGAAGGAGGAATAAATGGCTGAAGGTAGGTCAAACTCATTTCTTTGAATTGTACAGAAAGCGTATCCTTATCATGTTCACTAACTTTACCGTTAACAGCTAACTCCTCCTTTGTGCTGCTTATGATCAAATTCTTAATAGCTATTGCGCTTGAATCGATCGAAATTCTATTGTTGTTATTTATCGTCCATAAGCTATCGTGAATTAAAAAGGTAGAATTTTCAAAGTGATGTTCACTGTTAGAAAAACCATTAAAGGTGGTATAAAGAAGTAAGTCAGCGGCATACCCTTTTTGAGATTGGTTTAACCACTTTATTTGTGTTGTGACGCTATCATTTGCCGATAATACTTGAAGTTTTAAATTCTCAATACTTAAACTATCAGAGAGTTCTAATTGATTAATTGAAGCATCTAAGACTAAAATTTCATTTGGACTTTCTCCTTGAATATTGATGTTATGAAAGTGGATGTCATTATAAGATATTAAAGGAGCTGTGCCATAAAAGTTGATCTCTTGACGCTCACTGTTATAATTTCCATTAATTCTAGATAGCCTGCCAATTTGCAATGACGGCATAAAAACTTTTGTCAATATCGATGTATTCTTCAGTAACACATCAAAAGTAAAATTTTCAGCATTTAGTTGAGGAGCATATATATATCGAGCTGAAGGAATGTATGCCGTTGAAAAATTGGCTAAAGATGGAAGCAAGTCATCGAAGTTAAAATTGCCATTCATATTTATATCCGCTATATCCGATCGAATAGCCAGCGTTCGCAAGGTATCATTAAATTGATGCGCGTCAAGTGAAATGTTCTTCGTAAAAATAGTGTGGCTGCTATCTCTATAAAAAATATCCGTTAATTGAATAGCTCCATCTAAGTTATCTAACTTGTCTCCTATTAAGTTAATATCTGCTGTTGCCGATACGACCACACTAGTATCTACAGAGTTAATTAACTTTAGTTGAGAAAGTTTGGCTTTATTAATATTCGCTTTAAAATTAAAGATAGGAAGCGTACCTGCAAGATCTACTTTACCATTGAAATCAAAGTCAATATTCTCATCCTCAACAGAAGCAATTCCATCAAATAACTGATTTTTATACAATCCTTTTAAATCAATATTCTTATAAACATAACCTTCTAAACCAATACTAGCTATTTTTCCATCAACCGACAAGTCAATAGAAACTAAATCAAGTCCAGTACCTGATATATTAGCGTTTAATGTTGTTTTTTGAACCTGTTTAGAAATGCCGAACGTTTTTCCAATATCAAATTGACTTAAGGCTATCTTTCCGGTGTATGCAGGAGTCCCGTTTTCATCTTTAAAAGATACATCTGTAATTAACTTTCCGACTTCAGTTTGCAATTCTCCATATGCTACAAAATCAGTTATAAACCCTGTAAATGAACCGCTAAAGTCCATCCTTCCGAGCGATTCAAACTCTTTTGGCACAGATAAAAGCACATTGGCATCAAAAGGATAAAGTGGGAGTCGTTCAAGACTAGCCTTATTAGTTTGTAGAGACCTTATTTTCATGTAAATAAAGGTTTCGTCGATTTCAGGTAGACCTCTCAAATCAAAGTCTCCTCTTAAATAGGTGTCTGATAATAAATGAATAACAACATCCCTGCCTTTAAGGTTAGCTACTGTACCGCTAATATCTCCTTGCAAAAAAACTTTCTCTTTAATTCCTTTTAAACTAGAAGCAAAATAGGCGATGTCCTCAAAAGCAGCAACTGTTTCATCAAACGTTACATTCATCCTAACCGCCTCTATAAATGAATTGTAGCTCTTAAAGTCTTCCATCTTAAATGACAAATCAGCATTTACATTAGACAATGGTGTTTCAATCCTAAGGTTATTCACTTGGGTTACTGACGAATGTACTTTAGCATCACCACTTAAATTATGTAATACAAAACCGCTCTTTTCTTCAAAACGAAGGCCTTCTACTTGTGAAAAAATAGTATCCTCCTCCACCCTTAGCTGATCAAATGTTCCGTAGACATTGGTAGCATCAATATGGCTAAAATCCACACCATGACTAGCATTTAGTGCTCCTTTATCATTATATTTAAAATGGGCATTGACCAGTTTTATTCGATCTGCTTCGATTCTCCAACTTGGTAAATCGGTGGTGTCTATTTCATCACTCGGTGGATTAAAGTATTGCGTTATGAAATCATAATTAGCTCCTGCAGAATCAGCCCAAGTGGTGAGGTTGAAATAGGCATCCTCCAAATTCAATGAATTTAAAGCTATCACCCTATCATCTCGTTGTAAAACCTTTAGATCTAATCCAAATCTACCTGCATAAAGCAAAGTATCATCATCCAAATCTTTTATCAATAGACCTTCAAAAACAACCGTTTTAAAAAAATCAATATCGATTCGGTTCAATGAGACAGTCGTATTCAATTCTGTAGAAAAGTAAGCGACTACCCTTTTAGTCAGAAAAGTTTGGACGGTAGATGTTCTTAAAAGTAAAAGCAACAAGACGATTAAGAGGAGTATTCCTCCTAACCACTTACCTCCTATTTTCACTGCTTTTTTAATACTTTTGGTGTTTTAAAAATGATTGCACAAATTTCAACAAAATAGCACTTTATGTCGACAACTGCACCGATTATTTTAAGCATTGAGTCATCTTGTGATGACACTTCAGCTGCTATACTCAAAGGCAAGCAGTTACTGTCAAATGTAACCGCCAACCAAGCGGTTCATAAAGCCTATGGTGGTGTGGTTCCTGAGCTTGCTTCTCGTGCTCATCAGCAAAATATTATTCCCGTGGTCGATCAGGCTATTCGGGATGCCAATATCAATAAAGATGCCATTGATGCAGTAGCATTTACACGCGGTCCTGGACTACTCGGTTCACTTTTAGTCGGTACTTCTTTTGCCAAAACTTTTGCGATGGCTAGAAATATTCCCCTTATTGAAGTGAACCACATGAGAGGACATATTTTAGCCCACTTTATAGAAGATGAACATCAATTAGCAAAACCGGATTTTCCATTCTTATGCCTTACAGTTTCAGGAGGCCACACTCAAATTGTAAAAATTTCTAACCCAAACACTTTTGAAATAATTGGCCAGTCTATTGATGATGCTGCAGGCGAAGCCTTTGATAAAATTGCAAAAATTATGGGATTACCCTACCCCGGAGGTCCACTAATCGATAAATATGCAAAAGATGGTGATCCAAACAGATTTAAATTTACGCATCCAAAAGTAGAAGGTTTTAATTACAGTTTTAGTGGATTGAAAACAGGCGTACTATATTTTTTACAAAAAGAAATAAAGAAAAACCCAGGTTTCATTCAAGAAAATTTAGCAGATTTATGTGCGTCTATTCAGCATACCATAGTTAAAATTCTCGTCAAAACATATCAAAAGGCAGCAAAGGCAGAAGGGATCAAGCAGTTGGCTATTGCAGGAGGAGTCTCTGCAAATTCCAGTTTGCGAGCCGCTTTAAAAGAACTTGCAGAGCAGCACCAATACGAAGTGTTTATTCCTCCATTCGCATATTGCACTGATAATGCAGCAATGATTGGAATAGCAGGATATTTCAAATATTTAGAATATGACTTTGCTCCGTATTCCATTTCGCCAAAAGCACGCTTAACAGTTGATTCGATTTAATAAAAATTGAACCGATTCATCTAGTGCTTTAAGCGTCTCTTTTGGCAACTCTTCTTCCGTAAATGGATGAAAGCCATTAAACGTATGATTAGCTCCTTTGATTATGTTTAATATCGCCGTGGGACAGTTTTTTTGTAGTAATTCAGCATCCTTAGTGGAGACAGTTTCATCATCTTCACCGTGTATGATCAAAAAAGGAATGACCAATGACCTTGCTGCTTTCAGAATGTCTAATCTACTTTTATGCTGAATAAAATCTTCATAAAATTGGTAAAACTGAGGCAAATTTTGTTTCGTCCGACTGTTTAAGATATAACGTACACCTGTCAGCTCCCATGTTTTTATCGCTTTAAAATCTGGCATTCTACTTTCAAAATCTGCTACCGATGCTAATGTGATAAGTTGAGAAACTCGTTCATCTTCAGCTGCACCTAAAATGGAAATACCTCCTCCTCGGCTGTGGCCTAAAAGCGTAAGCGAATTATAGATTAATCCTTTTTGGTCCATATAGTCGATTACACACGACAAATCATTTAGTTCAGTCGATAAATTATTTTCTCCGAAAGCATTTTCATCAGGAAAATCAATTGGTTGATCGACAGTGCCGCCGTTATATGAAAAATTAAACTTAATAAAGCAAAATCCCCTATTTACAAAATAATCAGCAATTAGATTGAAGGTTCCCCAATCTTTAAACCCTTTAAAACCATGTAAAAATAATACCGTTCCTAGAACAACGTTTTTAGGTCTACTTATGTCTATAATAAGCGGTCGTTGACGACTACCATCGATCGTTACCACTGTTACTTGCTTATTTTCATGTGTCATAGTGTCGATTTGCTTAATTTTAGTTTTTAAATTGAATATATGAAATCCATACTACCGCTTTTATTCCTTTTGATTAGTGCGATCTCTTCAGCTCAAATAAGCTATGGAGAATACCCCTACACGCTTAATGCTGAGTCTTTTCAACAATCAAAAGCTTATGAATTGGCAACTCCAGATATAGCCTCACTAAAAGCTGAAGACGAAATTACAGATAACTACAAAGATATTCCATGGAGATTCGGCGCAGTTATTTTTGATCGCATTAATTTCTTTGCAGCTGCTGAACGAGAAATTTTAGCGGATGGTAACATTCAATATCGGCTTAAAGTGTCTTCTAAAGATGCCGTGAGTATCAACATTAACTACAGCGACTTTGATTTAAAGGAGGGTGCTCAACTATACATACACAACAGTGATTTTACGAAGACAATTGGAGCATTTACACATCAAAACAATCCTAACAAAACAGCTTTTGCAACCACACTCACTTCCGGAAGCTCAGCTACTTTAGAAGCAATTGTTCCTGCTGAGATAGACGGTGAGTCAAAGGTAGTTATTTCTTCCATCGTTCATGGGTATCGAAGTTTGCACGATAAAGCTGCTTCTTTTGGAAATTCAGGAAGCTGTAACATCGATGTAAATTGTGGTGAAGGTGATAAATGGCAAAATGAAAAACGAAGTGTGGTTTTAATACTGAGAAGTAATAATTCTAGATGGTGTACAGGTGCACTGATCAATAATGTAAGACAAGACACTACACCTTATGTATTAACAGCCAATCACTGTGGATTAGATGCAGGTTCATCTATTTTTATTTTTAATTATGAAAGTGCTGCATGTTCGCCTAGAACAGATGGTCCTACCAACCAGTCAATCGTAGGGTCCACCTTTAGAGCTAGTAATTTTAAATCTGATTTTACATTGTTCGAATTATCTAGCACACCACCTGCTTCTTATAATGTATTTTACTCAGGTTGGGATGCTACTGGTATTACACCAAAAAGTGGAACAGGAATTCATCATCCACGAGGTGATGTAAAGAAGATTTCCCATGATTTAGATTCATTAAAATCTGATCAGTACAATGGTGCAACACTACCAGATGGTCATTGGGAAGTTTCTGATTGGGATAACGGCACCACTGAGCCGGTTTCTTCCGGTTCTCCACTTTACAACGAACGACACCGAATTGTTGGTCAGCTGCATGGAGGACAAGCTGCTTGTGGAAATGATCGTCCAGATTTTTATGGTAAATTTTCTAACTCTTGGGACTATGACAGCCCCGCTAATCAGCAGTTAAAAAGATGGTTAGATCCTGATACGACCAATACGCTAATTATAGATGGACTAGATCCAAACCCTGCAGCTTTCGCAAATGATCTTGAACTCTTAGGGTTTGATGGCTCATATACTATCCAATGTGGGAATCAGTCCTCCTTACCTATATTAGTTGCGAATAGAGGAAATGCAGTGATCACTTCTTATGAATTGAGCTATCGTGTAAATAATGGATCTGCAGTTTCGGTAACTTTTAATGACACTGTTTTAAGAAATCAGGTGGTTGAAGCACAACTACCTCCTATTTTGCTGAATAAAGGAGCAAATGATTTATTGATTTATGTGACCTTGGTAAATGGCGCAACTGACCAATTGGTGAGCAATGATTCAGTCACAACAAGTGTAAATGCATTTATACCGTCAAAAACAGTTAATTTTACTTTTAAAACGGATGATTATGGGTCAGAATTAAGTTATCAGCTATTAGATTCTACAGGTAATACTGTGTTTTATAATAATGGTTCATTTAAAAATGTTACAGGAGGAGAAACATTTAATTATAACTATTGCCTTTCTGATGGATGCTATACTTTAAAGATTGATGATATTGCAAACGATGGATATTGCTGTACCTATGGTAATGGCTATTCACTTATTACCTTTAATGGAGATACCCTTCTTTACGACAATGCCTTTAATGTGGGAAGCCAATCACTCTCATTTTGCATAAAAGATTCTACTACGAGTATTGAAGAGAAGTCTTTAGACAATGAGATAAGTGTTTACCCAAATCCAACAAATGGTCAGATTTTTATTTCACATAAAAGCAATACTAAACTTGTAAGTTACGAACTATATGATGCAAAAGGACGTGTATTGTTTAAAGAAGTAACAAAACAAAACGTTATAGATATTTCTCAAGCAGAAACCGGTATTTACTTTTTAAGGGTAACGACTAACAAAGGAGCGATTATAAAAAAAGTAGTAAAGCGTTAATTCTTACTTACTTTGATACATCTTACTAGAAGACCTTACTTTTTGCCCTTTTTTTGAAGAAGTACAACTAGAAAAAGTAAAGGCTAATACCAGTATTCCTGATATTATTAATACTGATTTTTTATTTTCCCCAAACGCCATTGTTTCTATCTTTTGGATTTCCCATTCCACTCTTTGATTTTACACGATAAGAGCTTTTATTGCCCGAACTACATGAATTCAAGACCACTGGACCTGCGATAATGCTTATTGCTAAAACGAATATTCTAAAAGTTTTCATTTGTTTCAATAATAGGTATGAAAATTAATATCCGAAAGATAATATAAAATCAGTAGTAGCTAAAAGAAATGACTCACATTTTTTTTATGCTTAGAGGCTCGAGGTTCACTATCAATTATTTTCGATTTAGTGACTCGATTCAACATAATAGAAGAAACTGAAAAGTTGGACTTAAAAAAAGGGGAAACATGAATGTCTCCCCTTTCACTATTATCAAATTGAATCCATTATTTTATGGTTGTTGGGAAACTAATCTCAACATCTGTATCTCCAGGTATGCAAGATCCATCTTTTACTCCAGGTTGGTGGCGTAATGTGACTTTTAAATTGCCACTATCCACAGAAGTCGAAATATTTGTCTTAAATATAGCTTCCAGGCCAACAGGATATTGTCCATCAGTATCAGTAATGGTGTACATTAAGCTTGGTAAGTTAAGTAAGTCGTAACATACCAAATGCTCATCATCTTCCATTTTAATTTCTGTAGTAATATCTTCTACATCATTCGGATTACTCTCATCTAAAAAAGCAATACTCATAAAATAAGTGGTTCCTTTTTTAAGTGCAATTGAGTCAAAAACGGTAGGTCCGTTCCCTCCTTCACCATCAGGATCTCTGAAGGCAAATGTTAAAGTATCTGTAACCGAAGCAGAGTCAATAAACGATAATTCAACTGATGTTATCAACTCTCCTTCATGGTCGTGCCCGTGATCGTGATCATCATCTTCATCTTTTTTACATCCAGTAAATACCATGGTTACTACTGCTACAATTATTGATATGCTTTTAAATTTAATATTCATCTTATTTATTTTTTGTTGTGTTAATTATAAATGGTAATCGCAGGTTTATTGACACGTTCCGTCCCATTTCATCCGCATAATAGCGGAATCGATTCATGTAATCGCGATAAACCGTATTGGTTATATTTTCTACAGACACACCAACAATCAAGTTATACTTTCCTATTGAAAGGGTACTCCCAAGGGATACAGAAAGTAATGTGTACGCGGAAGGTGCATCTGCAAAGTCTTCGTCTAAAGGAACTCTTTTTTGCTCAAAAACATGATTTATGCCAATTTGAAGGTAAGGATTATAGAATACTTCTGTAGATGTAAACGTATATCTTACTCCGCCTGACAAACGATTCGCAGGCATGAAAATTAATGGCTTATCTTCCGTCATGTTCTGTGCATATAAATAGCTTCCTTTTATATCTAATCTAAGGCGTTCAGTTAATAATTGATTCATTCCAATATCTATTCCACCTAAGAAGGCATCGGTCTGTTGCTGCTGATAAACAGGAAACGCTCCTCTAATGGTCAGTGCAGTCTCTTGCGGCTGCAAGTAGATAAAATCTGAGATCCAATTACCATAAAGCGTAAAATCAATGCCTGTTTTCGTATTATCTGACATATAATTGATTGATCCGCTCAGCTTTTGAGAAGACTCTGGTTTCAAATCGGCATCGCCATATTCTATCGCAGCTACTCCATGGTGTATTCCATCACTAAACAACTCGTTTATTCCCGGAGCTCGCTGGGCAAATGAATAGCTAAAGCCAAGGTCAACTCTATTCAATCGATCTGTTATTGCTTCTGCAGTAAATGCAGGAATCAAAAACTGCCTTTGGACTTGATTTACCTGATTTTGATCTACGATTTCTGCATCATAACTTTTTTGTTCTACCCTAGCTCCTACGCTATAAGACCAAAAAGGCCTTTCATACGCAAGTGCAGCATAAGCTCCAAAACCATTAGAGGTATAGGAAGGTATAAAACTCCTTATACCTTTTAGTCGGTTAATCTGAGTAATCCCATTTAGCCCCGCCTCATATTGAAGATTATTGTTCTTCTTAGCCTCATAAATCAAAGAAGCAGTGTATGATTCTAAATTAATAGCAAACTCAGGACGACTTTCATCATTATTGAAACCACGCGGCAAATGCTTGTCGTATTCTTCGCGTAAGTTAAACTGACGTGCAAGTACCACCTGCCATTGACCATGAACAGTTCCTAAAACATTCTTCCACTGAATAGTTTCATGCTCTACATGCTGATAAGGTCGATCTATCTCATAGGCAAAGTCACCTTTATCTTCAGGTCTGGGTTCTTCACTATCAATTGCAGTCTGTAAGTCGGTTAGGTTACCAATATGGGCACCTGAAAAAACACCTATATCTGAATTAAACTGGCTATAGTGAACCGTACTCTCGAAGCCTTTATTTCGGTAACCAACTGTCCAAGAGTAATTATACTCTTCCATCGCCGTGTTGTTTAAATAGTAGCGAGGTGTTTTTACTGTACCTGCTTTTTTAACACTTCCTTGAATTCCAAAAGTCCAATTGTTAAAACGCTCTAAACCTCCATTTAGCTTAAAAGCAGCTAAGCCACTACGGTTATTGGTTGCTCCACCCAAGTATAACTGACCGTTTAAACGTTTGTAGTTGGTCACATTCTCAGGTAAAGCAATAACTGTACCTCCTATAGCGCCTGAACCATAACGAAGTGCAGAAGCTCCTTTTACAACGACTAATCTTTCTGAAGCAAAAGGGTCTATCTCAGGAGCATGCTCAATGCCCCAGTTTTGCCCCTCCAATGCCACATCATTATTGACCATAGTAATACGATTACTGTGCAATCCATGAATCACAGGCTTGGCCACATTGGTCCCAGTTTGCAACAAAGAGACACCATTAACTACAGAAGACAAGGCAGCAATAGATCCCATAGACGCCAAATTCTCATTGACGGATACAGAAGCTACATCTTTACCTAAATACTGATTGATCGGTAATGCTTTCTTTCCAGATACCTTTGCCTCTTCGAGCTCTTTTGCATGATGCTCTAAATCCAAGGATAACGACATCGACTTTTGGAGCAAAATTTGGGTAGTATCTGGTTCACAACCAATATGCGTTACGATAATCGTATAATTACCCTTGCACAATTGACTGACCTGAAAGTTTCCTTTTTCATCAGCAGCCACACCTTTTTGAATTTCGATAATATAAACAGTGGCATAAGACAAAACTGAACCATCATGCGTATCAACAACGTTACCAGATAAGGTAAGCGTACATGAATTTTGATTTTCTTGTCCGTACACCACATGTCCAATTATTAAGATCCAAAAAAGTAGGCTCGCTACTTTTTTAAACATTTAAATGATTGGTTTAATGATAAATTAGAATGAATCAATTTACCAATCTAGGTGGACCTCTTAAAAAGTAATTAAAATATGGAGCTGCTTTGAGGAATTGCTCCTGAATAACTGTGTACCGAAACTGTATGCTATTGATGGCATATGGTCCGTCGGAACTTATTTCATAAAAATAAGGTGTAACATATTCGCAGAAGTCACAATCGTCGAAAACGTGATCTGAAAGTAACCCATTTGAATCATCAAAAAAGTGAACATCATGCACATGACTATCGTGATGATGCATAAGATTCCACGGAGCAATAACGACAAGCGTTAATGACAATAAAAAGTAAGCGATATGTTTACCGTAGCGTTTCAAATCTTTGTTAAAACTACTTATTACCGTTTAATATAATCTCTTTTTCTTGTGGAAAAGTATTGTTTGCCTGATCTACATCTGCCATTCTACCTGAAGGATCAATGGATATCGACATCACATCAGCAATGGGGTAAGGCAAAGTGAATGAATAAGAAGGATACGTCCAAGGCCAATCTTTTAATACTTCTGTATCCCCAAATTCCGTTTTCACTCCTCTCATAATTCGAAGCGGTATTGTATAGTTTTTAACTTTACCACTATTTAATTTCACTTGAATGTCAATCGGCATTGGCATTTCTCCAATACGTTCCAATACAACTTTCGTCTCTTTAGCAGACAGGTAATTAGCCGTTACTGAATAGTCAATGGTATTGGTTGAATTTATCCATTGCTCAATGTACCAATCGAGTTCCATACCAGAAATTTTCTCTGCGATGCGCTTAAAGTCGTTTGGTGTTGGATGTTTAAATTTCCACTCATTATAGTAGCGTATCATAGTAGCATCCAAATTATCTTGTCCTATAATATAGCTCAGTTGATGTAAAAATATGCATCCCATGGAATAAGAGGCCGCACCATAAGCACGGTTAGTTTTAAACCAATCTGCATGAGTTGATAAAGGCATTTGCAAGCCTGATTTTACCAAAGCGTAATAAGAGCGGTAACTTCCACTAAAAGGGGTAAAACCTGGTAAAATATCTTCCAACACTACATCTTGAGCATATGTTGTAAACCCTTCATCCATCCAAGAATAAAGTGATTCATTAGTTGCTAGTAAGTGCTGATACCAGCTGTGGATAGCTTCATGTGCAGTAACACCGATTAAGCTTCCTTTACTTCTGTGTCCTGTAATCAATGTTGCCATTGGATATTCCATACCTCCATCTCCACCTTGAATAACCGCATATTCATCATAGGGATATTTCCCAAACTTATCAGCCATTCCTTGAAAGACCTTGGCTGCATATGGTGGTAAACTATCCCATAATTGTGTTTTTTCGTTTTTCACATAAAAGAAACGGAGAAGTGGACCTTCAGTTACTTGATAAGTCATATGGGTATACGCTGTGTCAGCAGCCCATGCAAAATCGTGAACTTTCGGTGACTTAAAATGCCATGTTAATCGCTCTGATTGATCAGTTCCTTTATCATCTGTATAGCCTTTTCCAATTTCTTCTTTATTCTGTAAATATCCTGTACCTGCTAATGTGTAGGAAGAGTCCATCGTTATTGAAACATCAAAAGCTCCCCAAACTCCATGAAATTCTCTACCAATATAAGGATTAGCATGCCATCCTTCATAATCGTACTCTGCCATTTTAGGATACCATTGCGTCATCGAATATGCAATCCCTTCTTTATTATCTCTCCCTGAACGTCTAATTTGTATAGGAACTTGACCTTTAAATATCATTTCAAAAACAGTAGAATCGCCTGGAAGAATAGGTTGGTCTAAAGTAACTTCAAGCACAGTACCTTCTTCATGATAGTTAAGTTTTTTACCTTCTTGCTTCAATGAGGAAACATGAAGAAAACCCTGCTCCTTTTCTGATAAACCTTCAATACGATCACCTACCCTTCTATCAGGGTCTGCAATAGTACGAGAACGCACGTCCATCATGCTCCCTTTTTGAAAAGCATTAAAGTATAAATGGTAGAAGACTGCAGTTAACGTATCTGGAGAGTTATTGATGTACTTTAAAGATTGTGTCCCCTCGTATTGATGGTTTTCATCATTGAAATCAACATCCATCTTGTAAGCAACTTCTTGCTGCCAATAAGTTCTTTGTGCAACAACCTGGTTAACAACCAAAAGCGCAACAATAAAAGTAATTTTTCTCATAGTGATAACTTGAACGCACAAAAATACACAATCATAAGGGCTAAATAAAGTCAAATTTTAAAGTGCTTGTATAAGAGAAATATTTAGTCAACAATACCAACGAAAGGTGCGAAACAGCGAGAAAACACAAGTAGGTGAAGCACAATTATTAACAAATGACCATTTTTATTAACAAAAAAAGCCATTTTTAGCTGAAATGCTTGCTCCGCTTGAGAATTCCTCTATATTTGTAAGTGTTCAAAGCAATGAAACTATTAATAACTTAAAACAAACTAAAATGAACAAAACAGAATTAATCGACGCAATGGCAGATCAGTCTAACTTATCAAAAGCTGATGCAAAAAGAGCTTTAGATGCATTTATCAATGTTACTGGTAGTG
>CBFHLF010000035.1:0-15395 GCA_965656555.1 uncultured Acidiluteibacter sp.
TAAAACACCTGCTCCGTACCGGCATTAATATACCCAAGACAAAGTCCATTCTTAAGCATTAACTCACTGCCTTGAATAACATTGATCGATGCTATTTCTTGAAACTTAGGTGGTATTTTTCGATCTATCATACTGATTTCTTTTGTTTTGTTGATTTGTAGTACAGTGTTGAGCAATTATTTGGAGAAAATACTTGGCTTGCATAAGACTGAATTTGCTCACAAGTCACTTGGTCATACAATTCCTTCTCCTTATTAATCAACTCAGCATCTGAGATCAGTTCGGCTATTGCCAACCCCATAGCCTTATTTAGCACCGAGGTATTTCCAAAAGCCTGAGCAGCTAGTACTTTATTTTTTACTTTTTGCAATTCTTCGGTTTTCACCCCTTCTGTGATAAGCAGATTTAATTCTTGTACTAACTCATTTTCGATCTCCTCAAGAGCCACCCCATCATTAGCAGTAGCAGTTAAGACAAATAGCCCTTCATCCATATCACCTGTAATGTATGCATTAACATTAGAGCATAAACCTCGCTCCTTAATCATACGTTGATATAAACGAGAAGAATCTCCTCTCGAAAGCACATCCGAAAGCAAATCAGCCGCATAGTAATTTTCATCCGTTCGACTACAAATGTGATAAGCCATATAGATGGCATCAGAAGGAACATCTCTTTCGACGGTTAACGTTCGTCGCTGCATTTGCTCAGGTTCTTTAGGCAAATTTCGCTGCAACTTCTTCCCAGCAGGAATATCGCCAAACCACTTATTGGCAAGTTCCTCTATTTGCTTTTTGGTCACATCACCCGCAACGGATAACACTGCATTATTCGGGCGGTAATGTTGGAAGAAAAAAGCTTTTACGTCATCCATGGTAGCTTCCTCGATATGCTTTACTTCCTTACCAATAGTTGCCCATTTGTAGGGGTGACGTGTGTACGCCAGCGGACGGAGCAACAACCATACATCACCATATGGCTGATTTAAATACCGTTGTTTAAACTCTTCGATCACCACACTGCGCTGAACTTCCAAGCTTTTATCCGTAAAGGCAAGGCTTTTCATTCGATCAGACTCCAACCAAAAAGCAGTTTCTAAATTCTGTTTGGGTAGCGTAATGTAATAATTAGTGATATCATTAGAGGTAAATGCATTATTCTCCCCTCCTACCTCTTGCAAAGGCCCGTCAAAATTGGGTATATTCTCCGAACCACCAAACATGAGGTGCTCAAATAAGTGAGCAAATCCTGTTCGATTTTCATCTTCATCTCTTGCGCCTACGTCATACAATAAATTAAAAGCAACGATTGGCGTTGTTTTATCGGTATGGACGATAACCTTCAACCCGTTATCTAGGCTAAACTTTTCGTATTGAATCATTAAAATTGAAATTTTTCTGTTTTATATTGTGCTAGCGCTAGTCGGTATTCGCTTACAAGCTGTTCAAACACCGTTTGCACAGACTCTACTGAGGAGATGAGACTTGCCACCTGACCAATCTCTAATTCTCCTTCCTCTAAATCACCCTCGAACATTCCATTTTTAGCACGACCCTTTCCGAGTAATTGAACTAAATCTGTCGCATCAGCACCTTTCTCTTCTAACTGAACCACTTGCTGATAAAAATTATTTTTGAGTAAGCGTACTGGGGCTAGTTGCTTGAGTCGCAGCCCTGTTGAACCTTCTTTAGCATCAGCAATCAGATTTTTATAATTTTGATGAGAAGAAGCCTCAATAGTAGCCGCAAAACGACTGCCCAACTGAACGCCATCGGCACCAAGGGATAAGGCAGCCAAAATCCCACTCCCCGTGGCGATTCCTCCTGCAGCTATTAAGGGTATTGATACTGCTCTCTGAACTGCAGGAATTAAGCACATGGTAGTTGTCTCCTCTCGACCATTATGACCACCGGCTTCAAACCCTTCGGCCACAATAGCATCAACTCCTGCTTGCTCTGCCTTTAATGCAAACTTCTCACTAGAAACCACATGAACTACGGTAATTCCACGCTCCTTTAAGCGACTTGTATATTTAGCTGGACTGCCTGCAGAAGTAAAGACAATTTTAACCTCTTGATCAATGACTGCTTGAATCTGATCATCGGCATAAGTGGAGAATATTGGGATATTGACTCCAAAAGGTTGCTTTGTGGCACTTTTTGCCTTCTCGATATGTTCAATCAAAAGCTCCGGCTTCAACGATCCTGCACCAATAAGCCCTAAACCACCTTGATTCGAAACAGCCGACGCAAGACGCCAGCCACTGTTCCATACCATCCCACCTTGTATGATGGGATATTTAATGGAAAAAAGCGATTGAACTTTGTTGCGCATGAGCTCTATTTTTAAGGATAGCTAAATTAAACATTGACATTTAGTTATGTGGTAGTTTTTTAATAAAAAACAGTTGACTTTTGAAGTTTTTTTTTACATTTGTTAAATGAGAAAACTAATACTTTTCATAGCGATAACTCTATCAAGCTATTACGCTCAGTCACAATACAATTTTGATTTTGGCGTAAATCTAGGTGCTTCTTCTTTCCTTGGAGAGCTTGGTGGACCTGATAAAGATCCGCAAAATAACTTTTTAGACATGAACTTGCAGTCTACTCGATACGCATTTGGTGGATTTGCGCGGTATCGTTTTGCAAAAAACTTTGCTGCTAAAGTTTCATTAAATTATTTACGTGTTTCAGGTGCCGATAGCTTAACCGATGAACCTACCAAAAGAGCTCGTAATTTAAGTTTTCGATCAGACATTTTCGAGGCCTCTACGACATTAGAATATTATTTCATTACTGTTAATGATATCAATAGAACGGGTAGGTATCGAAGTGACTTTAGAGCATATGTTTTCGGAGGTTTTTCTGCATTTTACTTTAAGCCAGAAGCAGAGTATCAAGGAAATTGGTACGACTTAAGAACATTGAGAACTGAGGGTCAGGAAGAAGAATATGAAAAGATTGCTTTTGCGATTCCTTTTGGTGCGGGATTTTACTTTACCGTGAAAAGAAATATTCGCTTAGGGATGGAGATTGGCTATCGTGCTTCGTTTACAGACTACATTGACGATGTTAGTACTGTTTATGCAGGCCCCACTGATTTACCTTACGCACAATCTATTCTTCTTGCCAACAGAACACAAGAAAGAAGAGCTATAGAGGGAGATGATAAGTTTCCAAATGCCGGATTTTATCAAGAAGGAGCAAGAAGAGGTAACCCAAACTCAAATGATGGATACATGTTGGCGCAGTTTTCGATTTCATACGCCATAAGAGGAAAAAGTAGTTTTTATAAAGCTAGATATAATAGTGTAATTAATAAGCGAAGAAGACGAACAAAATTCTAAGATTCGATTTATAAACATAACAGAGCCCTTGGATATTTCTAAGGGCTTTTTTTATGGTTTTAAAAGTGCTTCTCTTAAAAAGGACATCGAGTGAATATTAAAAGTGCTTCTCGATACAACTCCTATCGTCGTTACTCGAAGTATATTTTGAAAAAAGGACATCGAGTGAAACAAAAGCGCCCTTCGATACAACCAAGTCTTCAACTTGCCCACTCAGGGAGCTTTTTGTTTTGTATCGAGATGCTAATTGTTTCAAAAAAGGACATCGAGTGCTGCTGTTAAGCAGTGTATCGAGATGCCCTTTTCTGATTTTTTTAGTTCTTAGAGAAATAACTAAAAATACTTCTCGATACATGAACCAACTGAAAGGTATACAAAGTAACACATTACTACATAGAAACGATAAAAATGATACACTGCTTACTATTACCGTTTCACGTACTGAATAATTTTTCTAAGGGGTTTAAAAAGCAGTGTATACGATTTTGGAGACAATCCATTCATTTTCCAAGCCTTTCGATCTTCCTTATTGGCCCTTAAACGATTCGATAAGCTAGAATTACTCATACCTCCTGCGCGCATATTTACAATAACGCGAGGCAAATAAGACAATTTAGCATGATACTTTTGAATCATCCGCAACATTAATTCATAATCGGCCGCAGACACTAAATCTAAACTATATCCACCATGCTTCACATACCATTCTTTTTTTATAAAAAAAGTAGGATGCGGAGGCATCCAGCCAGATACGAATGAATTCTTTTTAAATATTCCCGACCTCCAATACCGCACAATTTTGTTGGTATCGTATTGATCGACATAATTCAAATCAGCATACAGCGCATCGGTTTCTTCCTTTTTGAACCGCTGCATCACTTCTTCAAGGACATGCTCATCGACATACATATCATCTGAATTGAGTACACCAATCACTTCTCCTGTTGCTAGCTGTATGCCTTTATTAATCGCATCATACATCCCCTTATCTTTTTCAGAGATAACCTTATCGATCTTGGAACCATAGGAATGAATAATCTCCATGGTTCGATCAGTTGATTTCCCATCTATCAGCAGGTATTCTATATCAGCATACGACTGGTTAACTACAGAAGAAATACAGTCCGCTAGTGTCTTTTCACTGTTATAGCAAACGGTAATAATGGTGATTTTCATAAGGCTATTTATACTCTCTTTTTTACAAACACAGCAGGATTCCCTTGATAAACTTCATAAGGTTGCAAATCTTTGGTGGCAACAGATTGCACGGCCAACACTGCATGACTTTTAATGGTCACTCCCGGGCAAACAACTGCTTTTGCTCCGACCCATACTCCATCTTCTAAAACAATAGACCGAGTAATTAGATCAAAGGTGGATTGCTTATAATTATGGTTCCCACAAAGCAAAAAAGCCCCTTGAGAAATACAACAATTACTACCAATTGAAATCGATGTCAAATTATCAATCCATACTCCCTCTCCGATCCATGTAAAATCTCCGACAGACAACTTCCAAGGGTACTTGATATTTACGTTAGGTTTTATATTTACACCACGACCTATTTTAGCACCGAACAATCGCAATAGGGAAACTTTCACCCTTGAAATTGGAATCCAATATGTTTTGAAAACAAAAGCATTGATAAAGTACCATAAGGTGCGCACGAGTTTACCTCTTCCAACCTCATAGCTGTTATTTTGATAAGATTCTAAATCTGTTTTCATCCAATAAACAGTTTTCTATTTTGATTGATTACATCATCACTAAGAATATAGTTCAATGCAAATGCATGTGCCGAATCAACCTTCCGACTGTAAAGGTACTTTTCTTCTTCAATTAGACTCGCTAAAGTTTTAGAAAACAACTGTTTTTCTAATGGTAGGTCATAGCCAACATTCTTCTCTTCCAATCCTCTCCACGGTGTGTTTTGGCTTATAATCACGGGCAAAGAGGCGCAAAGGGACTCTGCAATCACATGACCATAATTTTCATGATTAGTTGGGAAAAGTAAATAATGATATTGATGAAGGGTAGCAGTTAAATCATTTGGATGAATTAACCCTTTGTAAGTAATTGTAGAAACAGTGGCTCCCATTATTTCTTTACAGGCTTCCCAGTAATATTGATCCTCTATAGGGCCATATATATCTAGAGAAACCTGAGATGAATTGATTGTCTTTAAAACCTCAACAGCAAACTTTAAATTTTTCTTAGAATTAATTCTAGAAAAGAAGATCAGCCTCAGGGTATCAGTTTGCAAAAGCTCTTCATTTAAAACTCTTTTCTTAACTAGGCTTGAAATGTTTTGAGCAACAACAGTATCTGATAGCTTTCCGTATATCTCTTTCACCTCTTGCTCCTCGAGAGGTGATGAGACGTGCCAGGTGATTGAAGAAAACCATCCCATAATTCTTGAAATTGAAATAAACAACCTCTTCTTTAAAGGCTTGATTTCTAGCGCAGCTTCACCTAACATACCACGTGGTGCAAGAATAATTTTAGAAACCTTTAGCTGTTTCGCTATTCTTAGAGGAATTAGCGTAAAAACCCTAGAAAACAAACTATTGAAGTAAATAATATCCGGTTTACACTCTTGGATTATTCGTTTTACAACGTTACTTTTCTGTTCTTCATGTCTTAAGTAAATAACTTTGACACCATCTTGATTCTCCCATTTATTAAATCCAACTCCCTCAAGCAGCTCTTTTCCATCCAAATCATAGGCCGAGGTCACAACAGCAATATCCAGCTCTTCTTTGAACGCCTCAGCTATATTGAAAACAGACTTTATTGGCCCTCCGGCTTTAAATGCAGGATAATACCAGTCTATAAAGATTAGCAGCTTTTTTTTAGTCATTAATGTTATTTTCGGTAAGCCAATTTTCTAAAACTACTAAAGTCCATATTTTAGACCAATTTACCTTTTTGTCTCCATTTAAAAATCTTGCCCAATAGCTATCTAGAACTTTATCATTAATAAATGATCTATCCTTAAGGTCATTTATTTTGGACTGACAAAAGTCTTTTAAATCTCCCTTCATCCATTCAATCCACGGAAAAACAAAGCCTTTCTTTGGTTGATCAAGTAAATCTTTTGGCAACAAATCACCTAAACTTTCAACTAGCAACTGTTTGGGATGTTGGGTGAGCTTCATTTCATCGGGGACGTTTAGCATATATTGAACTAATTGATGGTCTAGAAATGGAACCCTAATTTCTAATGCATGCGCCATTGACATCTGATCGGCATCTCTTAGCAATACATTAGAAAGGTAGGTTTGAAACTCCAACATGGATACTTTTGATTGAAATGGAAAGTCAAAAGCAGGAGCATCATAAGAAACGGAATGACTCGCAATCTTTTTTATATTGTTTTCAATCAACGGAACTCGAAGTAAGGCCTGTAATTCGTCATCCATAAAAAGCTTTCTGCTTAATGGATATGCACTCTCCAAATCGAAGTAATCTAACTTCAACAATTCGTGCATCTTATCAGACGCTATCGTCTTCTTAAAGGAATCATAAAAGGCACCCACTGCATTCCGAAGTCCTTTTGGATAACTCAACATCCATTTATAACTGCCAATTTTATCCATTTGTCTAAAAATGGGATAACCAGAAAAAAGCTCATCTCCTCCTAAGCCAGACAATGCAACGCTAATCCCCGAATCTTTCGTTGCTTTACTAACCACATAGGTATTGACTCCATCAGCGCTTGGGTGATCCATCGCACCTAATATGAAGGGAATGTCTTTTACCAAATCAGCTGCAGAAAGTTTAATTTCTGTGTGGTTTGTGTTGAATCTTGAAGCAATTCGTTTAGCGGCCTCTCCTTCAGAAAACTGACTTTCTTCAAAAGCAACTGTAAATGTATTAACTTTATTTTTAGAGACCTCTGCAAGACCACCAACTACTGCAGCAGAATCAATACCTCCTGACAAAAATGCCCCAACTGGCACATCAGCTACCGTTCTTCTTTCAATCGCTTCAAAAAAACGTTCTTTTAGTTGATTTTGATACACTTCTTTCGATCTGCCTTCCATGGTATAATCTTTAAAGCTCCACAATGTCCAATAATCACGAATCGATATGCCTTCATCGTTAAATTTTAAGATACATCCGGGCATTAAACTGTAAACCCCTTTAATTATCGTATTTGGAGCTAATACTGTTTGATAAGATAAATACTCAGAAAGGACTGATTGATTTAACTTTCTATCAACCAAACCTGAATTTAATAGTGCTCGAATTTCTGAAGAGAATACTAAATATTCTTGATTATAATAATAATATAACGGCTTAATGCCAATACGATCTCTAATCAGCTCCAAACGGTTAGTTTGGGTATCTAAAACAGCGAAGGCAAACATTCCATTAAACTTAGAAAGACAGTCTGCTCCCCACTTTAAGTAGGCTGCTAAAACAACTTCTGTATCAGAATTTGTTACAAAATTGTAATCAGTCAACTGCGATTTTATCTCTTTGAAATTATAAATCTCTCCATTAAAGACTAGCACATAACGTTCATCATTCGAATAAAATGGCTGATTTGACACTGCATTAATATCTATTATTGAAAGTCGGGTATGTCCCAAAAAGTTTCTTCCATCCGTATAGACTCCCTCAGCGTCTGGCCCTCTGTGCTGAATAGTTCGATTCATTTTTTCAATAGCTAAAGCTCCTCGAACATCTTCTTTAAAGAAAAGCACTCCATTAATTCCACACATAACTTAATTTTCTTCTATATATCTTTTTTGTCGCTCAACGAAGGCTGCCAAACCAAATTTATCAAGCATTTTTGCCTTTAGGCTTTCATCAGTATCTTCCTGACTCAATAGCTGATCTAAAGCATTTGCAATTTCTTCTACTGAAAGTGGTTCAATCAGCAAACCTAATTCACCATGTGCTAATGCATCTGCACTGCCATCTCTGTTACCGGCAATAACCTTAACTCCGCAAGCAATTGCTTCTAAAAAAACGATACCAAATCCCTCATTTAGAGAAGGCATAATAAAAACATCGGCTAATTTGTAATGAGCAATCAACTCCTTATCAGGCACAAAAGATGTAAATATTAATTTATCGGCAACTTTAAACTCTTCCGCAATCTTTAATACTCGATGTTTTTCAATTTCATCGTATTTTCCTGCGAGAAGATAACAAACATCTTGAGTTTTTAGTAAAGGTAGCGCTCTTACTACCCTATCATACCCTTTATAGGCTTCTGCGGAAGAAATTCTACACACCGTCAGTATGACTTTTGTATCTTTCTGTATACCATATCGGTCTTTCAAGTCTTTTAACTGCTGCTCCTTTAATGAAAAGTCAATAAAAGGATCCAAGGTATTAGGAAATAAACGAAATTTTTCAGGCAATAACCCATACTCGTTTATCATCTTATCTCGTGTAAAAGAACTCACTGTCCAAATTTGATGGACTCTTTTTAGAAACATTTTTTTTAGAAAGCTAGTCTGTCCCCACACATCAATACCATGGCCAATTAAAATCACTTTAAGCTTTGGGCGAAACACCTGAACTACAACACCCAAAGGTGCTAAATTCAGATGACCAATAAAAAGCACATCTGATTTCTTAAGGATGAGCTTAATCAATACAATAAATATGGTAAGTAATCTAGATTTGAAAAAACCTGTAAAACGTGCATTATTGGAGTAACGCATATCTAATGACTCCAACTTATCATAAATACTAAACAATGAAACATTGTCTGTATTCTTATTTAATGCATGTATAAATGCCTGATTAAATCGCTCTATTCCTCCTTGAGAGGAAAAAGCAGATAAATAAAGAAAAGCTATCATTTTTTGGTCATGCATTATGGTTGCAAATATATTGGTATTTAAACTACTTTTACCCTAAATATCAATTATGAGTTTAAAGCACACCATAAAACTTATCAATAAACATCCGATTACCTCAAATGCAAAGGTCAAAGCCTATTTTAGGGTACTTAGATGGCAGATTGCCCAGGCCATTTTGAGAAGGCCAATAATAATGCCTTTTGTGAATAATAGTGTGCTATTAGTCGAAAAAGGAATGACAGGAGCTACCGGAAATATTTACCTTGGACTACATGAGTTCTATGATATGGGGTTTCTACTCCATTATTTGAAAAGTGAAGACAGCTTTTTTGATGTAGGTGCCAATATTGGAGCATATACTGTACTAGCATCTAAAGTTTGTGGAGCAAAAAGTCATGCATTCGAACCATCCAAATTCACATTTGAACGACTTTCAAATAATGTCTTCCTAAACAGAATAAATCATCTTGTAACTACTCATAACCTAGGTATTAGTTCTAAGAAAGAAATAGTTAACTTCTCTAAGGGATTTGACACAGTCAATCATATTACATCAGAAGAAATGGAGTATACGGAGAAAATCCAAACAATATCTCTAGATGAACTTATCAGCTCGGGAGTTACAGTACCCAATTTAATAAAAATAGATGTCGAAGGATTTGAACATAATGTAATCAAAGGTGCTAGCAAGTTACTTGACAATAAAAAACTAAACGCAGTTATCATTGAGCTAAATGGAGCAGGAACAAGATATGGCTTTAGCGAAGATAGCATTCACCAGACATTTCTAAAGCATAATTTCAACCCTTATGAATACGATCCATTTAGTAAAGGCTTCACAAAGCTTACAGGTCGGAATAAATCAGACAACACACTCTACATAAGAAACATTGGCTTAGCAAGAAAAAAAGTGGGTGCATCAGCCTCTTACAGTATTATGATGACAAATTTTTAGGAGTACTGGCAGAAAGATAAGGGTAAAGTTTACGCAAGACAACAAATAACCCAATCATAATATATAATGCTTTTGTAAATTGATTAATCATCGTTGCAAAGTCGTCCTCCGCCTTGATCATATACAAAAACAAGAAAGGAATCCATAAGACAATTTCTGGTGTCTTACGCGCATAGTAAAAAACGATGGAAAGTACAGCATTAACAAATAAGCCAAATAGAAACATAAAAAACACCCCCCCTGATAATCCATAGTTCGCGTAAGCCTCTCCAACTAAACCCAAGTTCATACTAGTATCCTGTAAATCAATACCGGTAAATCTAGAAAAGTAGTAACCTCCAGAAACAATTTTATCTGGCATTAAAAATCGCGGAACAAAAGCCGATTTAATGGCTTCAGTTATCGTCTCGCCTTCAGCATAAGGCTCATAAGTTGGGACCACATACATAATACGCGCTATGATCCACCCTTGGTTTAATCGATCGACTAAGCCCTGAAAATATTCATCATCAATATCTGCATTCAATTTATCAGCTGCCACCTCTTTCAATAAATCTGAACGATCTTTATTAATCTGCTCTAATTGAATACTCTCTCGATAATCATTTTTAATAAGCTGAACAAAGAAGAAAACAAATAGTGCCAAGGAAAAAACAAATAACTTTTTTAAAGTTCCAATACGGTCAATAAGAGCGTAGATAATAAATAGAAAACCTCCCCATAAAAACATGTCATGGAAAATAGATTGCTGAGCAGCTGAAATAATAACCGGCAAAAATGCAGCTAACAAATAAATATAGCGAAACCGAACCTTTGAGGCATACAAATAAAATGCACCAATAAAAATAAGTTTACCCAGCAGAAACAAGGCAAATGCGAGCACTTTTGGTACAAAAGGGTGTATTAATTGTGAGGCAAGACCAATTACAAATAACAATTTACCTCGACTAATCATGACCTCCTTATTCTCCTTAAAGAAGTTAATCGCTTTAGCAAGATTAACTGAGTGCTTCCCAAAAATGGGTAAAAACAAGCCAAAAAATAGGAAGATAATAGAAGGGAAGATAAAAGACATGTATTGCTCTTCGTCAATTTGCATGAAATAAAATTCAGATTCAGTATAGAAATGATAGGATAAAAAGGGGGCAACTCCCCATTGGACAATAGCAATAACTAGTGTCAATTGTTTGATGGGCACATTCTTTCCTAAACGATTAAAAAAATCAAACATTACATTAAAAAAAAAGAATAAAACATAGATTGTAGTCACTTGAACTGATGGATTTATCCCTCGGAATATAAACAGTCCAATAAGCACGATCAATGCAAAAACAATCCTAACTACCATTCTTTAATTTCTTTGTATTCAAATTTTGAGCTCAACCTGTTCATTAATTGATTCGAAAATCAATTCAATAATTATCTAGAAATGACCTAAAAGAACTAATATTCTTCTCAAAACTAAAGATACTATTCATCATTCTTAACCCTTTATCTATTTCGTGATTAAAGTCGTCATTTTGCACTATTAAACTCCACTTCTCTATTAAATGAGACAACTCCTCAATATCCCCAAGAGAGTATACGTCTCCCGTATTTTTTCCAATCATATCCATAGAACAGCCTGCAGCCGAAGATACTATTGCAGGTAGCCCAATAGAAAATGCCTCATTTACTACTAAGCCCCAAGTTTCTTGATAATCGCTTGATAAAAGCAATACATCAGAATTCGCATAAATAGGTTTTAATTCACTCTGATTTTTAAAACCCAAGAATGTTATTTGAGAAACACCTTTCGCTAATGCTGTTGCCTCCTCTAGTAATTCTCCTGTACCTACCATTTGTAGCTTTATGTCTAAACTCGATCTCAATATAGCCAACTTAAAGGCTCGAATAACATCCAAAGGTCGTTTCTTTCGTGTAAACTTTGCAACCCAAAGAAAAGTAGTTGTTCCATTTGTTTGTCTATCATATTTCCAGAAATCTTGATCAACAGCATGCGGAGAAAATATAATTTTCTCGCTTTTAACTCCAAAATGTTGTAAATACTCTTTATTTCGTTTGCCTACAGATAGAAAAGCATTATAGCGACTTAAAAAAAATGGATAATACATCTTTTTGACCAAACGCTTCAACCAATTCTGAGAGGGGTCTAGCTGAGAATCACCTCTTGCAGCTATGGGAATACCTTGCTTATTACAAAAACTTAACGCTTGCAAATGAGACTTTAAGTACCAACCAAAAACAACCACATGCGTTGCTCCAAAAGCTGTAAGTCTGGCTCCGATAGATGGTGTATCACAACCATCCTTAGCTGTGACCGAAGGGTTTTTAGATACATTTTCTAAAAACTCAAAATTGTACCCTTTTAACAAATCAATATCCCAAGAAAAAGCCTGACCAAATCCATCCTTCCCTATTTCGTCAGGTGTTGGGTTATGACAATAAAAGACCTTTAACTCCATTTCTTTAGCAAGCACTGCAAACAAGGGAGCATAGTACTGTATAGGGTGGGAAACAACTATAGCTAATTTCTTCGGACTCATTTAAGCAATCTCCTTAAATAATGTTTCAATATTTTTCTTTCCCAATGCATTCATATAGTTCACATTGTAATCAGGTAACTGAGTTAGCGCTTCAGAAAATTCTTGGATAAGATTAGGGTTGTTTAAAAATTGACGAATATACTTAACCAATTCATTAACATCGTAAGAGTTCGTGCATTTAAACCCATGCACTTTATGATCATAAAGAAACGATGCCCCGGAAGTATAGTTGCTTATTACAGGAATGTTCAGTTGCAAAGCTTCTTGCAAAGCAAGACCATAGCTATCTAAAAGCGATGGAAATATACAAACATCATGCTGTTGTATTTGCCTAATTAAATCGTCATGTAATCGTTTTCCATGATAATAGATGGATTTATCATTCCCAAACGCTTCTAAATAAATTGGCTCAGAACATGAGCCATAGATATGAAGTGTTGCCTGCATAGTATCATCAAAAAAGGATTGTACTTCTTTCCAAGCCTTTAGTAATTGGTTAACACCCTTTAGCGAGGTAACATTACCTGCAAAATAAAAACTAATGTGCTTACCATTATATTTTCTAGAAACTTTACTTTTTTTGATTGTTGATGGCAAGGGAAGTAAGTAAACCTGATCGCGCTTTTTAGAAGAATTCTCAATGTATTGTTGAGCATGAAATTCACTATAACAAATTAAATAATCAGCCACTTCTGGCTCAGTTATTAATTTTCTGTACCACCATTCATCATTTTCATCTTTAGGAGTGTAAACTTTGGGCTCTACTCCCTTCTCTTCAGCTTCAAGTGCTAAACGTAAATCTTGAGAAAATTTAAAATGTGGTCCTCTGCATTCAAGAATCGTTTTTATTCCTTGTTCAATCGCTTTCTCTTGGAAGAGATAGGCAACTGTGTCAAACAAGTAAAGCAGGTTGTATTTTGAATAACTAATAGTCGGACAAATATCCTCTTGAATCATATCTTTGAGGATATTAAAAAAAGGACGTTTTCGAACGAAATGTCCCTTATAAAAACTCATACAAAACTTAGCAAAAGACAAGTGAATGACATTAACTGCTCCCTCAGAAACATCCTCCATTAATTGATCCATCAACCTTCTTCTTCGATAAAGTTTAGTTAATGAAGGTGAAGAAAGGCTTCCAAAAAATCGAGGAATCAATCTGTAATTATAAGCTACCACGATATCCACTTTATAACCCTTTTCGGTAAAAAGTTTTACTGATCTCAAACAAGTGTGACTATAATCGGGAAAAGCAAATAACACACGTTTTTCCATAATCGCTTAAACAGTGGTGTTGGCTAAAAACGCTTTGTACCACTTGTAGGTACTATGGATTCCTTTTTTTATATTCCATTCAGGAGCCCAGCCCAATGTTCGGTGAATACTTTCTATATCTACTGATCTCCTTCTAATATTATCGATATCTCGTTCAGGCACTTCTATTAAAGTTGCTTCAGGGTTTATATCTTGAATTAATCGAGCTAGAGAATTTACAGAAGTCTCAATACTTGTTCCAACATTAAACACTTCACCCAAAGCTTTGGGATGAACAGCAGATAAAATAGTTGCATTCACTGCATCGTCAATATATGTGTAATCTCGAGTTTGCTCTCCATCTCCTATTATAGTAAGTGGCTGATTGGTTAATGAATTATGAATAAATTTCCCCAATACTCCACAATAGGGATTTGTTGGGGTTTGCCCAGTACCGTATACATTAGAATACCTCACACACCCAACAGGAATATCATAATTGCTTGAGTAAATCATGGTATAATTTTCACCCAACAATTTTGTTGCAGCGTAGTTGCTCAAGACTTTAGTTATTCCATCCTCAGAGGCAGGAAGATTCTTATAACTTCCATATACAGAGCAAGATGAAGTATAAACAAACCGAACTAAATCAGGAAGATTGTTTTGACGAATAAATTCTAACATTTGCAGTGTACTTTGGGCATTTACTTGAAGGTCGACTAAAGGGTCGCTTCCTGAAGCAGATATTTGTTTACATGCTAAATGAAAAATATAATTTACTTTTTCAAGTAATGGGAATAGTTGATCTGTTTCTAACACTGACAGTTGATGAAATGTTACTTTCTCCAATGTTTCTCCTAGTATTTCAGGCTTACTATTCGAACAATCATCAACAACGATCACTTCACAATCGTAACTATTAACTAATATTTTTACTAGGTTGTGCCCTACAAACCCAAGGCCGCCAGTTACTAAAACTTTTTTTCCTCTTATCTGTTCTTTATAATCTTTCATTCTGGTAATTTTTCATCGGCTTCACAAATGATGCAGTCATTCCTTTGGCTGTATGTTTTTGAATTCTTTGATCTTTGATGTCTAATGGAGTAAAAGTAGCCATTTCAGCCTGAATACGATTGAAACAATCAGTCAATTTAGAAACTTGATTCTCCGGCAAGTCCCCTTCTTGATTTGTGTAGGTAACGACAAAAGGATATTCCATTTGAATCAAAAACTGAGCAGGAAAAGAATCCCTATGAAGGAAAGCAACGAATGGTTTAGCCGAAACAATTAAACCAAACAATTTTGAAGCGGCATAATAAGATTGCATACCACCGAACAATAAAAGAATGTCACTCTCTAGGTTTAAGCGTACCGCCTCCTTATAAGGCACTCTGTTTGGAAATTCATTTATGCATTCTTTTAAGTCATATCTAGATATAAATTCATTCAATTGAGGCTTTGCTAAA